>CAYRPR010000249.1:0-4521 GCA_964425945.1 uncultured Verrucomicrobiota bacterium
CACGGCGCCGCGCCGTCCGTTCCGCCTGATCTATTGCGAGTACCACGCCAGCAAGTCCGACGCTCTCCGCCGCGAGGGATACTTCAAGACATCTGCGGGCAAGAAGGCATTGTCACTAATGCTTCGCGATGCATTGACGGAAGAGTCATAGAACCGCGCAGGGCGCGGTTCACTTCATGGCTACGGTGCAGTGAGCCGCTGCGGCTCTACTGCACCGTGCCCACGTGACTCTGATGAAGAAGCTTCGTTACTGCGTGTACGTTTTAAAGAGTCAATCCGACGGTCACCTCTACATCGGTTTCACGACGGACCTCCATCGCCGCCTGACCGAACACATCCGTGGCCAATCCGACGCCACGGCGCCGCGCCGTCCGTTCCGCCTGATCTATTGCGAGTACCACGCCAGCAAGCCCGACGCTCTCCGCCGCGAGGGATACTTCAAGACATCGGCGGGCAAGAAGGCATTGTCACTCATGCTCCGCAATGCATGGGCGGAAACTTCGTAGTGCACGAAATCACTTTTCCCTTTCGTGCTTTTTTTGCGTTTCGTGGGCGACTCTTCACCCCAGATTCGGATTCACCTTCGCCCACTGGTCGAGCGGGGGGAGGATGCCCATGGCGATGACTTCGTCGCGCAGTTTGGTCAGGTGCTGATAGGATTCCTTCAGCGCGGCGACTTCGCCATCGGTTCCCCGCGGCATGGTCCAGGAAAGCCCCTGCTTGTCCAGCCGCGTCTCCATGGCCATCATGATCTTCTCGAATCCGAGTCCCGGATCATCCACATACACGCCCGACGGCCACGGGTAATCCTTGCCGTCCATGGCGGCCTTGACCATCAGCAGGGATTGATGCGACGGGCTCTGGAACGAGCTGCGCCCGCGCAACTGGATGATCCGTTTGCCGCCCTGCTTGACGCGCTCCTGGATCTTTGCCCAATCCTCATTCGTCAGCTTGTCCGTGCCGATCAGGTCGGTGAGTGGTTTGCCCGATACGCGCGCGGTGCTCGCGAAGACGGCCATCATTTCGCCGTGTCCGCCGTAGGTCCGGCAGTTGGTGATGTCGTCCTGTGCCACGCCGAAGTGCTGGGCGAGCGCGGTCTGCAGTCGCGTGCTGTCGAGCGCGGCGAGCGTGCCGATCCGGCCGGACGGCAGGCCCGAATGTACGAGCGCGGTCAGCCCCGTGATGTCGGCCGGATTGAAGATAATCACACCGAATTTCAGGTCCGGCGCATGGGCCTTGATGTCCTTGCCGAGCTGGGCGGCGATTTCGGCATTTCCTTTCAGCAGGTCCTCGCGCGTCATGCCTTCCTTGCGCGGCGCGCCGCCGGACGAGACCAGGTACTTGGCGCCATCCAGCGCCTTGCCGATATCGGTGGTCCAGGTCACACGCGCCCCGGGAAACGCGCAGTGGTAGATTTCCTCCGCGGCGCCTTCGAGCCCCTTGGCAAAGGGGTCGTACATGCATACGTTCGGGGTCAGGCCGAGGGTCAGGGCGGCCTGGACCATGTTGGAGCCGATGGCTCCGGCGGCGCCGAGAATGACGAGTTTGTCGTTGGTGATATAGGTCATGATCGAATTCCTCGTTTTGGATGTTTGTGTTGAACAGGCTCCTAGAGTTTATGCGCCCGGCCGCCGCTGTAAAGTCAAAAGGACGGGTTCCGCTTGACGGCGCAGAGGCCGCCTGATATTAAGCTCGCCCCATGGGACAGAATCTCAGAATCCGAGTTAAGCGAAAAGCCAAGTTGCGTCGCAGAAAACGCCTGAAGGCGAAGCAGAGGACGGTTGCCAAAGCGGCCCCGTCGAAGCCCGCACCCGCTCCGGCCGCCTGACATTGCAGGCGGCGGCCATTACCCCCGATTGAACGAGGGCGATGAATCAGGTGACAGCTCTGCCCGCCCGTGGTAACCTGTTGCCGTTGGAGACAGGCATGATTGTTGTAGCAGACGATGACAAGGTATTGACGCAGTTGCTTCGTACGCTCCTCGAGGACGCGGGGTACGAGGTGCGTGTTGCCTATGACGGGGAGTCGGCGTACGAGCACCTGAAGGATCCCAAGTGCAAGGGGATGTTGCTCGATATCCGCATGCCCGGTGTCTACGGCGCGGAACTGCTCATGCTGATGGCCGCCGATAACATTCAGGTGCCCGTCATCGTGATGGCGGGATTTCCCCATTTTGACGAAGAGGAGATGGAACAGTTCCCGAACGTCAAGAAGCTCTTCCACAAGCCCCTCTATCCAGAGGAAGTCCTCGCCGCCGTCAAGGAATACGCGGCGAAATAGGTCTGTTCCCAATCCTCCCCCTCGTCTTCAAGACGGGGCCGTTGAACGCGTTTCGTCGAGTACGAGGACGAGGAGGAGGACGAGGAAGGAGCGGGAGGGATCGCGCTTGACCCTGAACCAGCGCGGACTTAGCATGCCGCCATGAAGCATCGTTGTCGCTCATCCCTGATTGCATGTTGTGTCCTGTCTGCGCTGATTCTCGGATGCCAGTCGCGCATGTACAATCCGTCGCCCCGTCCTCCGAAATCGTCCCGTCCGGTCATCAAGCCGGTGGTGGCGGTCACTGATTTCGAGAACCAGGCCAATTTCGCCGGAAAATGGAATCTGGGTTCCGGCATGGCGGATGTGTTGACCCAGCAACTGCTGTCCTCGGATCGCGTGACCGTGCTCGAACGGCGTCACATGGACAGCGTGCTGGGCGAGATCTCGCGCCAGGGACGCGACCTGTTCCGTCGGGCGTGGCGCGTCGAGCGCGGCCGGCTTATGAATGCGCGCTATCTGATCCGCGGGTCGGTGACCGATTTCACGGTTTCGGGCGATGCGTCCGGTTGGTTCGCCGCGCCGGGCGGACGCGGATTCCTGCGCGGTTCCCGCGCGCGGGTCTCGCTATACGTTACGGTGTCGGATGTCGAGACCGGCGAGATCATCTCTTCGGTCCGGTCGGAAGGCAGCGCGACCAGCGGCGGCATGGGTGCGAGCCTGGATTACCGCAAGATATCCTTCGGCGGCGATGTCTATTTCCGCACGCCGCTGGGTCGCGCGACGGAAATGGCCATGCGGCGGGCCGTCGCCCGCATCCTGCGCGACTTGCCGACGCAATACTGGGAGCCGCGCGTCGCCGAGGGCGGTCCGGAGACGGTCATCATCAACGGCGGCGAGAATGTGCGGCTGAAAATCGGGGAGCAGTTTGTCGTGCGCGAAGAAGGCCGGTCCGTAACCGATCCGATCACGGGGCACGTCATCGATACGATTCCCGGCCGCGTGATCGGCCGGATTCAGGTGCAAATAGTGAACCCGGCTTCCGCCCATGCGGTCATACTGGAAGGGAGGGCGGGGCGCGGGGATTTTCTGGAGCCGGTTGTGCGATGACGAAATCGAGTTACAGGGCGTTGATCATTCTGGGTATCGGGCTGGCAGTCGCGTTTTGGCTGTTTCGGCCGGTCCCTCTGCACGAGGCCGTAAACCTGCGGGACGTGACCGGCGAGACCTTCGCCGCGGAAGTGCTTGAGTCGGAGGGGCTGGTCCTGGTCGATTTCTGGGCGCCGTGGTGCGTGTGGTGCCGCCGCGTGATGCCGACGTTGGACAAACTCGCCGGGGACTATGCGGATCGCGTGAAGTTTGTTAAGGTGAATGTGGACGAGCATCCGGACATCGCGGAACGGTACCGGGTGGAAGGACTGCCGAACGTGTTTCTGTTCCGCGACGGGGTCGCCCTGGATACGCGGCTGGGCGCGCAATCGGAGCAGGCGTACCGGGACTGGATCGACGAACATCTGGCGGGAGGGACCTGATCATGGCCATAGAAATCAGGAAGATGAGCGCGGACGAGGCGAAGCAGAAGGGCATCACCAGTTGGCCGATCTGGACGAAGGAGATCTCGCGGTTCGACTGGTTCTATGACGATCAGGAGCAATGCTTCTTCCTGGAAGGGGACGTCGTAGTCGAAGCGGACGGCGAACGCGTGGAGATCGGGCCGGGTGACTTTGTCACATTTCCCAAGGGATTGAAGTGCGTCTGGAATGTCCGCAAACCCGTGCGAAAACATTATCGGTTTGGATGAGGAGCGGGATGGCTTGCGAGATTGACCTCATGTATGGAGTGCGCCGGCAACGTTCCGCCGTGCAGGCGGGACGGCGACGGCGCTTTTCCTCGACCATTCAAAGCGGGGTCGCGTCCCGGCGCCCCGACCGGGGCTTGGGACTTGCCCCCGCACTCCATATCCCGGCAAAGGGAGCGCATACGTGATCACATTTCTGGACGGTATCCTGGTCGAGAAACAACCCACGCGGATCGTGCTGAACGTGGGCGGGGTGGGGTACGAGGTCTTCATCCCGCTGAGCAGTTACGACCGTCTGCCGGAACCCGATCAATCCTGCCGCGTTTTGATCTATGACCATGTGCGCGAGGACGCGCACCAGTTGTACGGTTTCATGACCGCCGCTGAACGTCGCCTGTTCGAGTTGTTGCTGGCCATCAGCGGGATCGGGCCGCGACTGGCCTTGAGTACATTGAGCGGATTGT
>CAYRPR010000250.1:0-4517 GCA_964425945.1 uncultured Verrucomicrobiota bacterium
CGGCGCATGGGCAAGGAGGTCGTGCAGCTCTACGTCCACGATGTCGCGTCGCGCCTCCCCCGTCCCCCGCAGGAGTTGAAGGGTTTCGAGAAGGTGAATCTGGCGCCCGGCGATACCACGCGGGTGATCTTCCGCCTGACCGAACGGGACCTTTCCTTCTATGACGATGTCGCCGAACGCTGGGTGACCGAACCGGGCGAGTTTGATATCCGGGTGGGCGGTTCATCCCGGGACATACGCCTGACGACGCGATTCGCCCACGGGACGCGGCCGGCCGGGCCCTGAGAAACCGGTCCGCACGGGCCGCGGATTGTCAATCCGAAATATTTCTCAAAAAACCTCTTTACAGAATTCCAATAAAGGGCCATATTGGGGTATGTAAACGATTACATGAGGTATGGCCATGCACGTGACATTGACCAGCGTATGCGAGAGAACAGGGTATTCCACCGCTACTGTTTCCCGCGTCATGAACGGCAGTCCGCTCGTGCGAGAGACTACCAGAAAGCGGGTCCTGAAGGCCATCGAGGAATTGGGGTATCAGCCCAGCCACGCGGCGCGGATGTTGAAGAAGCAACGCACGGAAATGATCGCGGTGGTGTTCCCGGATATCGACAGCGGATTCTTCACCGAGGTCTTGCGCGGCATTGACGAGCGCGCGGCGGAATCCGGCTATCACATCATGACGGCGTTTTCGCACGGACAGCGCGACGAACAGAAACTGGTCACGCAGTTCATCAAGGAGCGACGCGCCGACGGTCTCATCCTGATGAACCTTTCCCTCCCCGCCACGTTCGTCAAGAAGATCGCGAGCTGGGGTCTGCCCATCGTCCTGATCGACCGGCCCGTCGGCGGCAGTCAACTCACGGCGGTATGCATCGACAACGAACGCGGCGCGGAACAGGCGGCGGAGCATCTGCTGTCCCTCGGCTACCGCCGCATCGGCCTGCTCACCGGACCGAAGGACAGCTATGACGCGCAACAGCGACAGAAGGGGTTCCTCCGCGCCCTGCGCAAGGCCAAGGTCAACCTGCCGGACGAGATGGTCGGACGCGGCGCTTTCACGGAGGAAAGCGGATACCGCGTCATGACGTCCTGGATCCGCTCGGCCATTCCCCTGCCGGAGGCGATGTTCGCGGCCAATGATGCGATGGCGGTCGGCGTCCTCGCGGCCCTGCGCGAGCACGGTCTCGACGCGCCGAAGGACATGGCCTTGATGGGATTCGACGACACGGAACTGGCCCGACATCTGGGGCTGACCACCATCCACGTGCCCATGCGCGACCTGGGTCGAACGGCCGTCAGGGCCTCCATCGGCCAGATCAGTCACGAGCACAGCGAGGGCATCCACGTCATGCCCACGCACCTGATGATTCGCACATCGTGCGGATCCAAACACCCGCGTGGACGCACGGGGGGCAACGGAGTGGAATGATGAATGAATCGCATCCCCGCACGAACGGGATCCCGGATACGCGCGTCCGCCTACGCGCGGCCCCGGACCTCCCGTCGTGCGGGGTGCGCGAATATGCCCGGATGCGCTACGCCCCGTCCGGCGTGCCGGCGCTCGGCGGGACCGGGATGATGCTTTGGCTGTTACGAAACAGGTGGGGGGAACGGATCGTTAATCGAAGGGAGTTGTAACATGCAGGCTGCACAGCAACGTTCATGGGTGTTGTACCTTTTCATCGCGGCCCTCTTTCTGGCGCTGGCGATGCACGCCTCGGCGGAACTCAGGAATCCGGGATTCGAGGACGGGGACCTGACCGGCTGGGAGATATTCGGTACCGGCTGGCGACTGAGCGAGGATATGGACGCGTACCGCGGCGTGTTCGGCGCGGTCAACGACGTGCTGGGCGCCGACGATATCCAGTTCCGCGGATTGCATCAGGACCTGTCCGTGACGGAAGGCGAGATCATCACGCTGACGGCCTATATCCGCGCGGTCAACGTCGAGAGCTCGGAATCCTGGCTGGAAATCCAGTTCATGGATGAGCACGGCCAGATTCTCGATCAGAAGGAATCCGTGCACGTGCGCGCGGATCAGTCGTTCACGCACCTTTCCGTCACCGGGCAGGCACCGCAAGGCGCCCGCACGGTCAGCGCACGCGGCGTCGTGCTGATGCGCGAGGCGCCGGAAGAAAACGATGACTTCCACATCTTCGACAATTTCCGGCTGATCCGCGTCCAGGCGCAGGATCAACACGAAATGTGACAGGCAACAGGAAAGGAGACCCATGATGAAGCGTGCAAAACAATGGTTGGGCGCGGTAACCGCGGGGCTCATGCTGGCGGCGGGCATCGCGCAAGCGGATCTGGTGAACCCCGACTTTGAAGCCGGCGACTTCACCGGGTGGACCGTGGATGGCAGCGGCCTGTGGCGGATCGGAACGGGCGCGGACAATCACACGCCCGCGGGAGATTTCGGCGCCGTGTTTGACGCGGTGACGACGATCGAAGCCCCCTTCCCGAAATTCTTCGTGCTCCAACAGGAATTGCCGGCCGCACCCGGCGAGACCTGGTCGGCGAGCGTGTGGATCCGGACCGTCAACCTGCAGGGCGCGAATGCGTCGGAATCGTGGCTGGAACTGCAATTCTGGGATTCCGGCGCCGGCGTGCTGGGCCAGGGACAATCCGCTCATGTAGCGGCCAATCAGGAGTTCACCCAGATGTTTGTCAACGATCTCGTGGCCCCCGCGGGTACGGTGCAAGTGAGTGTGCGGGGCGTGGTGATGGTGAGTGATGTGCCGGGGGACACGGAGTTCCACATCTTCGACGATTTCCAGGCCATCCCGGAACCCGCCACGGCGGGACTGATGATCATCGCGTCGGCCGGACTGCTGTTCATGCGCCGGCGGCGCAACCTATAAGACGGAAGGAGATGACGATGATACGCATGAAATATCTACCGGTGTGGCTTGGATTGACAGGCCTGTTGATCGCCCTCCCCGCCCCCGAGGCGGCGGCCAAAGATGACAAGGAAATGCTGGATAATGGGGACCTCGAGTCGCCGGAAATCGACCGCGATCGCGCGCTGCGCAAGCCGGACGGCTGGCTGGTATTTTCCAGCGTGGAAGGCGCGGACAAGATATCGCTGAGCACCGAAGTCGCCGAATCGGGGACGCAATCGGTGCATATGGAGGCCCAGGGCATTGTCAATTCCTATCAGGGACTCTACCAGATCCTCCCGGTGAAGGAGAACAAGGTGTATGTGTTCCGCGCGCAGATTCACAATGACCCGACCAACCGCATCGACGGCACGATGCGGGGCCAGATGTCCATCGAGTGGCGCAACGAATACGACGAGGAGATTCGCCGCGTGTGGGGGCCCGAATGGAACCGGAACCTTCCGCGCAAGCGATGGAGCCCAATGGAAATGACCGCGCAGGCGCCGCCGGCCTCCGTGACGGCGGTGTTCGTGGTCAACCAATTCGATGAGCGCCGCGTGGACAAGGGCGGCGCCTTCTTCGTCGATTCGCTTTCCGTGCAGGAACTGCGATAGCGGCGCGGTTGGCTCGCCCGATGGATGAAAGGTCGAATATGACGATCAAACGCCACTGTTTCGCAGTATGCCGGGGGGCGTTCACGCTGGTTGAACTGCTGGTGGTGATCGCCATCATCGCCCTGCTGACGGCGATCGTCATACCCGTCGTGGGAACGGCCCGGGAAAAGGGCCGACGCGCGCAATGCGCGGGCAACATGCGCAACATCGCCGTGGCGGTGTACCAGTACGCGCAGGACAACAAGGGGCGCATGCCGGAAGAGGGCTTCATGTGGGACCGGCAATACCGGCATCTGATCTTTCTCCGTCCCTACCTGTCGGACTATTCGATCTTCCACTGCCCCAGCGCCACGGAGGAGAACAGCGGCATGCAGTTCGCGCAGCAACAGACCATCATCGACGGCGCTACGCGTTACACCGACTACAAACTCAATGATCACACCAACTACGTGGACAAGCCGTTCTACTCGTTCCGGGACACCTCCTGGGTCGTCGTCGCCCTCGACAACGACTGGGGCCCGGCGCGACACGGCGGCGGCGAGAATTTCGCGTTCCTGGCCGGGCACGTAACCTGGTTCTCGCGGGAGGACAGCGCCGGGGAAGATCCCTACGGCAACGCCCCCTGGTTCAACTGGGGTTTGCGATGAGGCTGTCGTCGGTTATGGCCGGCGGCCTGATCCTGGTCGCTTTCGCCGCCACAGCCCGCGCGGGCGACGACGCGTTCCTCGATGAACTGCAACAGCGCGGCTTCCGCTATTTCTGGGAGGAAGCCAGTCCCAGGACCGGCCTCATCTACGATCGCGCCGACGCCAACGGGGTGGAGACGCGCGAACGCGAACGCGTCGCCAGCATCGCGGCCGTCGGCTTCGGCCTGACCGCCGTCTGCATCGCGCAGGAACGCGGCTGGATCACGCGGGATGAGGCCTACAAACGAATCGCCACCACGCTTCGATTCCTCTGGAATGATTCACATCATGTCCGCGGATTTTACTATCACTTCGTGGACATGGATACC
>CAYRPR010000251.1:0-4442 GCA_964425945.1 uncultured Verrucomicrobiota bacterium
TTCCGCCGGTCGATATCGAGCGGTTTGAGCCGGCTCTGGCAAGAGGCGGCAAGCCGTTCTTCGGTATGGCGGAGGACGATATCGTACTCGGTATGGTCGCGCGTTTCGCCGCGAAGCGCCGGGTGGATCTGTTGCTGGACGCGGTGAAACTCATTACGGATCGCTGCCCCAGCCTGCGTTGCCTGATGGTGGGACGCGGTAATGTGGATGAGGTTATTGTCCAACCTGCGCAACGACTGGGCATTCAGGACCGCATCGTGCTGGCGGGATATTGCCGCTGGGAGAAGCTGGTCCAGGCCTATAGCGCCATGGACCTGCTTATGTACCCCGTCCCGGGCACGGATGCATCGGCGCGAACGGTTCGTGAAGCCATGGCGGCCGGCCTGCCCGTCATCGCGGGCCGGGTCGGTATTCTGCCCGATCTGATCGAGGATGGAGCGAACGGATTGATCGCGGATCTGAACCCGGAAAACTTCGCCGAGGCCATCGTGCGTTTATACGACGATGAACAACGCCGCCGGGCCCTGGGACAGGCCGCCCGGGAAACAGCGCAAAAGAACTTTTCACGCCGGGTACAGGCGGACAAGACCCTGGCCTTCTATCGCAGGTTACAGGGAGCGGCTTGATCATGGAAACGACGGATGGCGGCTTCAATATGCGCGGTGTCATGGCCCGGGCAAATCTGGCGTTCTTTGCCGGCGGACACGCGCACATCCGGGATGGCCATCGCCCCCGGGCCGCGCATCCGGTTCCGGACGACTTTATCGGCATTTGTGTGGCGTCCCAACCAGACCGGGCGGCGGATGATTACGTGTTGCGCTGTCTGCGGGATCTGAACATCCGTCATGTCCGGCTGGATTACACCTATTCCAGCGAGGATTCCCATGCGGCGCGTCTGCTGAATCGTCTCATGGATGAATCTTATCGTGTGCTTCTTCATCTGATCCAGCCGATCGAGGAGGCGCACTCCATGGATCAACCAGCCGCGCAACAACGCTGGCGTGATTTCGTCGTCCGTGTATTGGACCGCTATGGGTCGCGTGTGGAAATGATCGAGATCGGTTCAACGGTCAATCGGCGGAAGTGGGCCGGTTATACGCTGGACAGCTTTATGATCGCCTGGTCGATTGCGCGGGAGGAGATCAAGCGACGCCATCTTACATTGGCCGGGCCCAATGTGACGGACTTTGAACCCGTCTATAACGTGGGATTGTTGTCGGCCATGCAGAAGCGCGATCTGTTGCCCGATGCGCACACGGACAATTTATTTGCCGAACGCGCAACCGAACCCGAGACTTTTGATCATAAAATCCTCGGTTATGCGCTGGCGCCATTGGTCAAATTCAATCTGATGAAGAAGGCGCGCCTCCTGCAGATGATCGCCGCGCACTTCGGGGTGAATCGGAATTTCAGCACGCACGTGGCATGGAGCGCGCGCCGGATTCGCCGCGTGCTGGTCGATGTGGATGAGAAGCAGGCGGACTATCTGTCGCGCTATCTGGTCCTCGCGGCCGCTTCCGGCTCGTTGGATCGAGTTTATTGGGGGCCGATGATCGGCCAGCGGGAAGGCCTGGTGGATGACGGCACGACCGAGTATCCGGAACTGCCGCACGTCACCTTGTATGCAACGACCTACGGACAGGTGTCCTCGTGGAAGGATCGGCCGGCTTTACCCGCCATGGCGGCCGTCCAGCGATGGGTCAGTGGGGCGCGCTATGAGCGCGCATGGGCCAGCGGCCGCGGACTTGAGATTCATGAATTCGCCAAGGATGGACAGCGAATCCACGTCGCATGGACGATCAACGCGCGCGGGGCGTCGATCCATTCCCTGTACGACAAGGCCGTTCTGGACGGCGCTCGATACTACAGTCGCGACGGGAAGGAGCTTGCTTCACGGCCTGATACCATTCTGGAGCGGCCCATCTATCTGGTGTGGCCGGACAGTGAGGTGGTCAAGGTGCGAGCGGGCGCCGCCGCGGCAAAGTCCGTTCGATTCCACGGAAGCAGCACGTGGTCCTATCGCCAGGTGACGATGGGTAATTGGACCGGCTGGACGATCATCCCCGCCGATGCGGCTCAGGTGGAAGATTTGCGGGAGTTGGATCCCGACTCGCTGGAGGCCGTTCCGGACAGGGTGATGCTCCGCGACGCGCGGAACGCCGTGTGGGAGGCGCCGCACTTGTGGGATTCGACCCGGCGCATGGTGGTCAAGCGGTCGCAGGTGAACGCGTGGCATAAGAAGATCCTGCAACGATGGAAGCCGAGCAAAGCCGAGCGGAGTTGGAACGGGTCGTGGGAGCTGTTGCGTCGCGGATGCGCCACGCCACGTCCGATCGCGTTTCTGGAACATCGCCAGCAACCTTCGATCCGAAACAGCTATTTCCTCTGTGAGAAATCGTCGGCGGACGGTTCGGTGCGGAAAGCGTTCAACGCCTTCGCGGCTGGATCCGACTACCAAGGCATGACGGCCGCAACATTTTATACTCAACTGGCGGAGTTTCTCGGTGAAATGCATCAGCGCGGCGTCTATTTCCGGGATTTGTCCGCCGGGAATGTCCTGGTCAAGATGGTGGACGGACAAGCCGCATTTGAGTTAATCGATACCGCGCGCGCGTGGTTTGACAATCAACCGGTTTCCCTGTGGCGGCGTATCAGTGATCTCAAGCGCATCTGCCATCCCTTGCACTGGCAGGGGCGAGACGAGTTTGTCGGCATCTGCCTGAATCAAGTGGGCAGGAGCTTCTCGGGGTTATTGAAGATCCCCTTCGCCCTGTACGACGCCAAGCACGCGGTGAAGAACTTCCTCAAGGGCCGCCGCTAGAAAATATCTCGGGTAATCGATAGGTTATCCGCTGTAGTTCCGCCGCTCTGTCGGGAAGGGATAAACGATACCCCATCACATGATCGAATCCTCCGGCGACGGAGCGCCGGAGCTACGACACAGCGGCCTACAATGGTTGGTCTGCATATTATCACATGATAATATTATCATGTGATAATATAGGGCGATCCGAATGCCTTGTTGATTCGACGTACTTCCACCGCGCACTGTTTGGAGTCCCGCCTTCAGGCGGTCCTCGCCGGCCGCTCCACAAAAACGTTTCCAACGATTGGAAAATGGAGGCTTAAATCTTTCCAATGATTGGAAAGCGTGAAGGAGCAGGTATGACCGAGCCGGAAACTATATTGAGACCGGTTCTAGTCTTTCGGCGTCCGATACGGCACGTCATTGAGCGTCAACAGGCGGAACGTTCCGTCTTCGTTTTGCTTGAGGTGGGACAGGCGGGCATTGATCAGTCGCAGCGCCCGCTTGGGCTCGTGATCCATGATTTCATTCAGAACATGCTGGCCCGTGTGATAATGGGTGACGAGCAGAATGGACTGGCCGCTTCCGCCAAACCGCTCCAGTATGAGCTCGTGCGCCCGCGCCGCCATGAGCGGTCCGGTGAACTTGAATGCGGCGTCATACTGGTGCGTGGCCTGATCATCGCGTAGCCGGAAATAAGCTGCCAACTCATCGGTAATCTCAATTGGAACGCCGGGCTTCAATTCCACCGGGACATCCTCTGCATCCTCCTCCCAGCAGCATTCAGCCAGTTCGGGCCAGATTTCGGCCTGGCTATTGTGAGCCTTCAGGTAGGGCAGGATCGTATGCATCGCGCGGTAGATGGGGCTGACAAGAATGTGGTCGAAATGCAGTCCGTCGAGTTTTTCGGTAATGGATGCAATCTGTTCCAGGCCGACGGGCGAGAAGATGCGCTGATTCTCGTCCGAGTAATCCCGGGTAACATTGGCCATGGTCTGGGCATGACGCAGGATGTAGAGATCGAGGGATGTCGTCTCGGCGTGAAGACTCCACATCATGCAGAAAGCCATCACCACCGCAAACCAGACTCTTCGGGTAGTCGTCATAAGCCTAACCTCTTGATTTTCACTGCCTGATTGGAATACGGTAGAGCCGTTTTTATCGAATGCAAAGGCTAAATCATATGTTCAAGGCCGTGTCAAACAAAGTCAGTTTTCCCGAGATGGAGAAGGATATCCTCCGATTCTGGGAAGAGCATGACACCTTCCGCAAGTCGCTGGCCATGCGGGATCCATCGAAGGAATTTGTCTTTTATGACGGGCCTCCGTTCGCCACCGGTCTGCCGCACTACGGCCATCTGCTGGCGGGCACGATCAAGGATATCATCCCGCGCTACCAGACGATGCGGGGCTTTTACGTGGAGCGCCGCTTCGGCTGGGATTGCCACGGCCTGCCGGTCGAGTACGAGATGGAGCAGGAGCTCCAGATCAGCGGCAAGCGCGATATCGAGGCCATGGGCGTCGATGTGTTCAATGAGAAATGCCGGAGCATCGTCCTGCGCTATACGCAGGAGTGGCGACAGACCGTCACCCGCATGGGCCGCTGGGTGGATTTCGACAACGATTACAAGACGATG
>CAYRPR010000252.1:0-835 GCA_964425945.1 uncultured Verrucomicrobiota bacterium
GCAATCACGCCCTCGGCCTGGATCGCAAAGGTGTACGGATTGTCCACCGGCGCGCTGTTGGTGAGGTACACCGTTGCCTCGCTCAGTCCCAAGCCCGGCGGATTGTACTGAATGGTAAACGTCGTGGATTCGCCGATCTCCAGCGGCGAGGTCACCTGGCTGGTGATCTCGAAGTCCGCCGCGTCGGGACCGCCGATGGCCACGTTCTCGATCAGCAGGCCGGCCAACCCGGTGTTCGTCACCGTGAAGGTGTGGGACTTGATCTGGTTGATATCCACTTCGCCGAAGTCCGTGCCATCGTCCAGCGACGGCGTCAAACTGCCGCTCGTAATCACGGCGTCGTTCGTGCCCAGCACGGCGATGGCCGCCACGTTATACCGCAGGATCAGCGAACCGTCGACATCCTCGACGGTGAAGTTCGGGGCGCCCGGCGCCGGCACGAATCCGGAGGTATCGAAGCTGAAGCGATCCTGCGAGAAACTGCCGATCGAACCGAACGGCGCGCCGATGATCGTCCATTGATACGGCGTGTTGTCGTCGAAATTGGCCGGGTCGCCCACGATGCGGATCGTGAACGGATCGCCCGATACGGCGTTGACCGTGATACTGCCTGACGCGGTGATCAGGTCCCAATCGATGCCGGCCGTGCCGTCCACATCCGTGATATCGACCTCATAGGTACCGCCGGCCGCCAGGAAGACATTGGCCGCGCTCAGCTCGCCCACTTCGCCCACGTCCTCGCCCGGACTCACCACGCCGTCCACCGTCAGATCGCCGATCGAGCCGGTACCGAGCAGGATGGCGCCGGACGTTACCGTGAACGATGAATTGACGT
>CAYRPR010000252.1:845-4400 GCA_964425945.1 uncultured Verrucomicrobiota bacterium
GACGTAGGAGCCCATCATGATCAGGGTGCCGCCGTTGACGCGCGAAACGCCGGTCAGCGGGCTGGTGGCGGTCAGGATCACCGTGCCGGTTCCGTCCTTGTGCAGTTCGCCGGTTCCGTCGATGACGCCCGCGTAGGTTCCCGTCGTGGTCTGGTGGAACGACACAATGCCGAACGTATGAATGTCGCCGGGGAGGCTGTACGTGGTGCCCTGCAGGGTGGCTTCCAGCACCGTCGTGCCGCCCGCATAGGAGTTCGTGCCGGAGAGGATCACCAGGCCGGGGCCCGTCTTGGTGATGCCGCCGTTGGTGATTGAGCCCGCGAATTCGGCGTACTCGAGCGTCGGATGATTCCCCGTGATCGTGCGCGTCGCGCCGCCGAGATCCACGTCGCCTTCGAACGTCAGCGAACCGGTGCGCGTGGTTTCTTCGCCGAGGATGACATTCCCCTCGAAGACCACGGGACGCGGGATCGTCCGGGCATCGGCCGAATTGGACTTGAGTTCGACGCCGTCGCCGAGGAACAGGCGCCCGGTATGGCCGATGGCGTTGGCACTGCCCAGGCGGATTTCGCCCGCCTCAAACCGGAAATCGCCCGTCAAGCCCGCGTTGTTGCCGGACAGCACGATACGGCTGGCGCCGTCCTTGACGAACGCGCCGTCGCCCGTCGTTCGCGTGCCGCTAATGGCGCCGCTGAGGGTGAATTGGGTCGCCTCGACGCCGACATACAGCGTATTCGTGCCGGCGTTGATCGCCCCGCTCAAGGTCGGGCTGTTCAGGTCCGCGTTGATCCGCGCGTCCGAGGCCAGCGTCACGGCGCCGGGGAAAGTCACGTTGTTCTGGATGAAGCGCAACGCGCCGCCGTCGGCCACACCCATGCCGTTCAGCGTCAGGGGTTCCGCCGCGAAGGTGATGCCGAGACCGCCGCCGTGCAGTTCCAGCGCGCCGCCGTCCTCCACGGTCGTCCCGGCCCCGGTATGGCCCAGCGCGTTGGCATTCTGCGCGCGTAGCGGGCCTTCGCCGATGGTCAGGGCGCTGGTGAAGGTGCTGAGGGCGCCGATCGTGATGCGCCCATCGCCTTCCTTGCGTACGGTCCCCGATCCGGAGATCATGCCCAGCACGTTCAGGTCCTGCACCGAATCATTGACCCATATCTGATTCACGCCCAGCGCAATGCCGGAACGGATGGTATGCAGTCCGGCGGAACCGGAGTCCACCACAATGCCGTTTCCATTGATGGTCAACGTGCTGTTCGTAATATTCAGGTTCGCGCTGGCATTGTCATTGATAAACAGGCCGCGCACGGTGCGGTTGCCGTTCAGGTCGATGTTCGCCGTCGGACCGAGCGATTGATAAAACTCCACAACCGCATTCGTACCGGGGACGACATCGCCGACCCAGTTGGCCGCGGTATCCCACAGGCGGTCCGCCCCGCCGCCGCCATCCCAGACATAGGCTTCTATGTCCGTCGATACCGGTTCCACATCGGAGCAATCGCTGTAACAGTCATCCGCGCCGAACGCGCGTACGCGGTAGTAGTAGGTGACTTCGGCGGTCAGCCCCGTGACCACCGCGCTCGTGCCGGCCACGGTCCGGTTCGAATAGCCGGGCACGTAGACGCCGAGTTCATCGGTCAGGATATTATCGATGTACACGCGGCGCGAACTGTCCGGACTGCCGAAACGGGTGTACACGCCGAAATAGGCCGATGACGAATGCGCCGTATTGGTCAGGGAACCGCCGGCGTTGCTCGGCTCGGCGCCGTATGTGAACCCGCTGTCATAGTATAACGTGAAGACGCCGCTGTCGTCGCGGGTGATACGCAGGCTCACCCCGTCTCGCAGAGCGTTGGCGCCGAAGTTGCCGGCATCGACGAAATCGCCGATCTTCGCTTTGGTGGCCCCGGAACTGCGCCACAATTCGAGATAATCCGTCGCGCCGTCCACGCCCAAGCGCAGGAAGTAACCATTCCACGACGCGTTCGTAATATTGCCGGAGAGCGCGGTGTCCGACATCAGGATCACGCCGAAGAAATTGGCTGACGAGGGCGCGAAGTTCGGACTGCCGAGCGAGAAGCGCCATTCGCTGACGGCCACCGACGGCGTCGTGAGCGCCGAATAATCCACACTGGCGTCGGATGCCAGGAAATGACCGTCGGTGACATTTGTCGTGCCCGGCATGGTGGCATTCGTCAGCACCGAATAGCTGCCCGTATCGCCGGACCAGACCGGATTCGTGGTGAAATTGAGGTCGATGAAATCGTCGATCACCGGCGTGAACACATCGAGCCGATAACTGGTTGCGCCTTCGAGGGCTTCCCAGTTGGCCGTGAATTCATACCATCCCACCGGGCTGGCCGGCAGAACGGTCGGCGCGTTGGTGAAGCAGTCGGCCGTGAAGTCCTCCTCGTTACCATACGCGGTGCCGTGACCGTTGATGGCGTAAGCCCGCACATAATAGGTCTGGCCGGGCGTCAGGCCGGACAGCAGGTTGGTAAAGGTTCCCAGCCCTGCGGCATCGGCGGCCTGCTTGCTGTCCGCCGTCGTCGGAGCACCGGCGGTATTCCAGACCACGCCACGCTCGGTCACGGGCGAGTCGCCTTCGCTGATCACTTCGCCGCCGCCTCGCGCCGTGGTCGGCGTGATCTCGGTGATCGCATCCGTGGTTACGGTGGCGGTGGCCACCAGGGTGGTGGCCGACGCCGTCGTCGAATAGGAGCTGAAGCAGGAACCCGCGCCGTACGCGCGCACGCGATAATAATAAATCGTGTTCGCCATCAGGCCGGTTACCACCTGGCTCGTGCCCGCCACTTCGAGGTCGTTGAATCCCGCGGCATACGGTGATCCGCGCAGGATCACGTCGTCCACGCGCATGGCGACGGTGCCGGTCTTGACCCAGCGTAGACTCAGATTCGTCGATCCCTCCGCGCCGGCTGATACGTACAGGTTCGAGATCATGTACCACGTGGCAGTGTCGCCAGCCGAGGGCATGTTGGATACGGTAATGCTATTCCAGGACGAGCCGCTGTTGGTGGACCACTGCAGGTCAAAGGTCGCATTTTCGGAACCGCTCTCCTTGCGGTGACCGAAACTCAGTAGCAATCCGCTGTATCCCCGCGAATCGATGCCCGCAATAGAGAATCCGTAGTCTCCCGACGTACTGGTGAAGAACACGTTCGCGTTGCCGGACGCCGCGTTGCCGGCCGGATCGGAATAGCCCGAGGACACGGAGGTCTGACGGATGTCCGCCGGATTGGCCGCGCCGCCGTCGCTCATGGTGTAGTCGTCGTTGTCGAATCCATCATTGGATTCATGCGTGGCGATCGCGGTGGTACCGCCAACGGTACCCACCGTTTCACGGAAGATGGTTTCGAGCGGTTCGAACCCGTCATCAATGCTGACGTCGAGGCGGTAGCTGGTCGCTCCGGGCAACGCATCCCAATTGGCCGTGAAGTTGGTCGAGCTGATAACTGTGGCGGCCCCGATCTCCGGCGCATTGGTGAAGCAGGTGTTCACGAAATCCACTTCGTTGCCGTAACCGACGCCATCGTCGTTCAC
>CAYRPR010000253.1:0-4399 GCA_964425945.1 uncultured Verrucomicrobiota bacterium
GCGTGCGGTCAATGTACGCACGTGGGTTTCATCCTCGACGACCAGCACGCACTCGCTTCCATGCGGTGTCGCGGACTGGGCGGCCTCCACCGGAATCACATGGCGCTCGGCGCATTCGGGGAAGTAGAGGCGGAACTCGGTGCCTTTGCCGACAATGGAATCAAATTCGATGATGCCTTTGCACTGCTGAACCGTTCCATAGACCGTGGCCAGTCCGAGGCCGGTCCCCTTGTCCCGGGCCTTGGTGGTGAAGAAGGGCTCGAAGATGTGCGGGCGCGCATCGCCGGCGATGCCGCATCCGCTGTCGCGCACCGTCAACATGACGTACTGGCCGGGCGGCGGGTTCATGTGCTTGCCGCAGAACTCGCTGTCGAGATATACGTTACGAGTGGCGAGCGCGAGCGAACCGCCGTCGGGCATCGCGTCGCGGGCGTTAACGGCGAGATTGACGATGATCTGCTCGACCAGGCTGGGATCGGCTTCGATGAAGCCGGTATCCGCGTTGAGATCCAATCGGATCTCGATTGTATCGCCGATCATTCGCCGCAACATCACGCTGATATCGCGTACCACTTCGTTCAGGTCGACGGGGCGCAACTGCATGATCTGTTTGCGCGCGAACATGAGCAACTGGCGCGTCAGTCGCGCCGCGCGTTCGCCGGCCTGTATGATTTCCTGTAATTCCTGCTTGTGGGGAAGCGCGCCGTCTCCGTTATCCTGTATCATCCGACTGTTGCCGAGGATGACGGTCAACAGGTTGTTGAAGTCGTGGGCGATGCCGCCGGCCAGCCGGCCGATGCTCTCCATCTTCTGCGCCTGCAGGAATTGCGATTCCAGTTCCAACTCGCGGCTGATGTCGCGCGATACGGATACGAAATTGATAATGTCGCCTGCGACATTGCGCAGGGGCGAGATGATCTGGTAGGCGTCGTAGGGCGTGCCGTCCTTGCGCCGATTGGCAAACCGGCCGGTCCAGATCTCGCCGCGGGTCAGCGCGGTCCACATCCGCCGGTAATAGTCGTCGTCGTGCTTGCCGCTCTTGAGGATGCGCGGGGTCCGGCCCAACGCCTCGTCGGGCGTATATCCGGTGATGCGGGTGAAGGCCGGGTTTACATAATCGATCACGCCGTTCGGGTCGGTGATGACGATGGATTCCTCGGCCTGTTCGACGGCCATGGCCATGCGGCGCTGGCTTTCCTCGGACTTCCGCTGTTCAGTGATGTCCCGGGCGATGATGACGTGCTGTCCGGGGTCGCGCCCGTCGCCGAGTGCCACGGTTGTGATCTCCGCCCAGATGTACGAGCGATCCTTGCGGGTGAGGCGGTGCGTCGCTGCGGCGTGGATGGACGGTCCTGCATTCATGTCGCGCAGCGTGCTCGCCGCGGACGCGCGATCGTCGGGCGGCACCATATCGATCCAGGGCTTCCGTATCAACTCCTCGGCGGTGTATCCCAGCATGCGACAAAGCGCCGGGTTGGCCTCGACGATGCGACCCTCGCCGTCGGCCATCGCCACGCCTTCCGGCGACGAATTAAAAAACAGTTGGAACCGGCGATCGCTCTCCCGCGTCTTCAGCACCGAGGAGGACAGGCGGCGGTTGAGGTAGAGCACGATCAGGATGCAGGTGATGCCGAGAACCACCGTGAAGAAGACGAAATGAAAGAGCATGCGGATAGTCTGCTGATACGACGTGCGCGGCGTCTCCACGGTCAGCGCCAGGATCGGCCGGCCGGTCAGGTCGGGTACGATGACCCGCCCGCTGCGCCGGTCCGGTTGCTCCGGATCCAGTCGCATGAACAGCGTTTCGCCGCGGAGCGTGCGCCGCTCCAATTGGTCGGTCGCAAGCAGCGACTCATCCACGCGGGCCATGCGCATCGGGAGGTACACCGAATCGGAAATGTTCTGGAGCAGTGAGGGCGTCAAATAACGACCGGCCACCAGGGTTCCGCGGTACGGTCCCGCGCCCGTCTCGCGGAGCACGGCGCGCGACGACACCATCATCGGCGTGTCGCCATCGAGCAGGAAGCCCGACACGCCTTCCAGCGTGTCGGGATGAACCAGCATGCGCCCGCGACCGATATGGGCGACGATATCGTCGGATAGGGGCTCGAGGTTCGGCGCGTCGGTGCGATGGACCACACCGGTCAGGATCGTCCCGCGCACATCCGTGATGACGATCATATTCAGGTCGATCCGCTCGAGTGTGCCGGCGTACAGGCGATGATAATACGTGTCGCGGGCGCCGCCGACGAAGTGGTAGGTCTCGTCCCAGTTCGACCAGTCGGTCGCGATCATCTCGAGCCGGTCGAGCGCATGGGACAGGGCGTTGTAGGCGCGTTCGAGATCGATGTACAGTTGATCGATTTCCTGTTCGCGCGCATGGCGGAGAACGAGAACGGAGGAGAGGATGATTTGCGCGGCCACAAAGACCGCCACAGCCGTGATCAGTACCGTGGTTGTAACACGTGATCTCATGTCAGACTTCTCGCGGCAGGACGCCGTTACAAACAATGCATGCGAGCATAACGCGCCATCTAAAACGTTCTGACAAAACGGATATAAGACGAAAAAAAGCGTGTGCGGGCAAGCCCAAACAGGCCGATTTATCCCGAAATATGCTCAAGCGGCATGGGGTGAATCAGGCCGGTCTGCAGGCTGTTCAGTGGTCTAAGGTGTTAATCCGGAAAAGATTGAGTGTAGCCATACCCCCGGCGCGGCTCGAACGCGCGACCTCCGGATTAGGAATCCAGCGCTCTGTCCACCTGAGCTACGGGGGCATCAATGAGTTACGAAAGTTGTTGCGCGGCGTGTAACGGATGGGTAACACTCGTCACGGTCAAATGGAGGGTACGCCGTGAAAAAGAACTGGCCGAAGATACGCCGGCGCAAGGACTCGTGGCAAGTCGATTTAGGTCTCATTCGTGGCCGACGCGTGCAACGTTCCTTCCGATCCAGCCATGAGGCCGAAGCGTTCGCGGCCGAGAAGCGCAAGGACTTCGATCTGCTCGGTCAGTATGGATCGATTCTGACGGACGATCTCAAGATTCAAGCCGTCAAAGCGTCCCTGGTCGTCAAGGGACGCGCGCGTCTCGAGGATCTCGCGATGGAATGGGCCATGCGCTCCGGCCAACCGGCCGATGTGGAATCGATCACAGCCACTGAAGTCTATCAACGGTTCATTGCGGCAAAGGTAACCGCGAATCGCCGGCCGCGCACCATCGGATCGTACCGGACGCGCGTGGGCCGGTTCGTCAAAGCCTTCGGGCATCTTGCTCCGGACCAGGTTACGCCGGCGGCCGTCGAGGCGTGGCTCGACGACGGCCATATCGTCGGCGAATCCCGAAAGAGTTTCCTCGTCAGCCTATCTGTTTTCTTCAATTGGGCGCGTCGGCGCAACTGCGCGACGCGGAATCCGATCGAGGCCATTGACCGGCCGAAGATGGACACGCGCACACCGGACATCCTGACTGCCGGCGAGGTGGACCGGATCCTGCGCGCCGCCCAGGAACAGGCTCCGGAAATGGTTTCGTATTTCGCCATCGCATTCTTCGCGGGCCTGCGCACAGAGGAATTGCGCCGCATGACGGGCCTATCGATTGATGAGTCGGAGGGCCATATCACGGTGACCACGGACATGGCGAAGAACAGGAGTGTCGGCTATGTCGTGCTCGAGGACAATCTGAAGGCCTGGCTTCGCGCCTATCCGGTCGTTGATCGCTTGTACTTCAGTCGCGGGAAACGCCGGCGCATCGTCCGCGCCGCCGGCGTGAAGTGGAAAACGCATGTCGCGCGCAAGACCTACGCATCGCACCACTACGCATTCTATCGAGATGCCCGGCTTACCGCGCACAATCTGCGCCAAGCCACGCCGGACTTGCTATTCGAGCGTTACCGCGGTATCGTCACGCACCGCGAGGCTGAAGCGTATTTCCGCATCACGCCGGCGCGCAACGTGATCGAGATCAGTAGGGCGGCCGGCTGAGACGTGGAACGGCGAATGGGCCGTCACACTTTGAAGTAGTGATTACACTCCGGGCATTGGGTCAACCCGTTGCCGGCTACTTTTTGAGATGGGCCATCGACACGGCGGCCGCATTTAGGGCATTTCGTGCCGAGCGGGACAGTGCCCGGATGCGACGCAACGCGCGGGTTTGCTTCCAGCCGCTTGTCAATGCTCTGAAGCGTGCGCAGGATCTCATTCTGCTTCCAGTACCAGCAGAAGAATTCTCGCAGAATCACAAAGATCAGAAGCAGAACGATGACCGTCATGGTTAATTCATAATTCATGGGCAATCCTCTGTTGGTTTTCTGTATTGTTGCCGCGTGAATCAGCCGCTGTATGATAGCGCTCGACCGATTCCCTCAAGAGACGCCATATAACCTTATTTCGACTGCGATC
>CAYRPR010000254.1:0-3967 GCA_964425945.1 uncultured Verrucomicrobiota bacterium
CTCGAAGAAGGACGACTGACGTTCCATGTCCCCGCGCCCGGCCAGACGCAGACCGTATCCTACCCGTTCACGCGATGGGATGAATTCGTACACATCGCCGCCGTCGCCGATCCAGAAACCGGCATCGCCCGGCTGTATGAGAATGGCCGGTTGATGAGCGAGGCGCCCATCACAACCGTGGACTTCCCGTCGCACAACATCGAGTTCGGCCTGCGGCGATGGTACGTCGTGCGCGATCCGCTCCACGCGGCGCTGGACGAGACCGTCATCTGGAACCAGATCCTGACCGAGCAGGATATCCGGCGTCTCCACAACGCGCATGCGCCGGTCCTGGAGGTTCTGGAGCCGGCCTATCATCGCCGGCTGCGCTGGACGAAACGACTGGAGCGGGGCCTGAAAAAGGCGGTGCGGTATGTGGACTACTTCAACCCCCGACTGCATCACGGACGGGCGCGCGGGGCGGATCTGCCCGACATCCACCTCTTCGTGCGTAAGCGGCACGTGCGCCACTTCAATCAGGCCCATTTTCATGGACTGCAGAGCGGGCGGCGAACAGCCGACGGCGCCGACTTCAAGCGCATCGAGTTTATTTTCGACGGCAAAGCCGCGAGCGGCGAACTGGCGCTGGACGGCAGTGACACCCGCTACGGCGCGTCGGACCGCCGCGCCTTCCTGCTCGAGACCGGCCCGTCGCCCATTCTCGGCATGCGCAGTGTCCGCCTGACGCCGCCCGAAGATGCGGAACTGCTGATCCCGTTGTTCGACACCCGGCTGGCGCGCCATCTGGGCGTGCCGCATGTCCGTAACGGCCTGTGTCGGCTGTTCATCAACGGACGATTCGAGGGTGTGTACTACTATGAAGACGATACGCGACGCGGCCTGTTCCCCGACGCCGCCCCCCCCTTCATGCGCGGCCCGAATTCCACGCGCGACTGGCCTTTCCTGTTTCGCGACACCACGCCCTTCTACCGGATCCCGCGCGGACCCGCCCGACCAAACGCGCCGCTGGCCGCTGATACGCGCCGCGCACTGCTCGATGCGTTACGCGCCGAGGTCGAACCCCTGCTGATCAACGACGTGATGTCGCCGCTGAGCAGCCGGGAAATCCGCTACCGCCTCCAAGAACAACAGGACGTGTTGACGGATCTGTGGACGCCGGCGGATTCAGGAACGCGCGCGGACCGGACCGCCGCCTATCTGACACCCTTCCTGGTGCTCGGGAGTAATGCCTCGCCGCACGAGGTGCGCGATGACCTGAACCTCGACATTTTATCTTTGCCCGACCTCACCATCACGTGGAGCAGTTCCGATCCCGCCCTCATTGACGCGGACGGGCGCGTCACCCGCCCGGAGAACGATCGGCCGGCAGGCGTGACGCTGACGGCTCGTATTTCGGACGGCGTATCCATCGCTTCGCGCGAGCTGGCGTTCCGGGTCATGCCCCGCCAACCGCGCCTGGCGACGTATCGGTTTCACTTCAACGAAGGACTCCACAAATCACGACGGGTCGATTGCCGCGTGGAACATATCGCCCCGGGGGCCGATAGTGCGCAGGTCTTTCGCGCCTTCCAGGGCGAACGCGGCGGCATCAAATTCCGCGGCAATACCAGTTACTGGCAGAACGAATTCCACCACCTGGAAGATTTCGAGATGCGAAAACTGGCTTTCTCGCTCCGCATGGACGAACCGCATTTCCTGCTGAACGACACGCCTACGCGTCACCTGTACTTCGCCACCGGTTACACCGATACCGCCATGATCCGGAACAAGCTGTCCTACGACCTGTTCAAGGCGGCATCCGAACCGGACGCGCCGCGTTATGCGCCGGATACCGAGTGGGCGGAAGTATTCGTGAACGGCCATTTCCAGGGCCTGTACGAGATCAACACCCGCGTGGACCGGCACCTGCTCGGCCTCGACGAGGAGGCGGAGGATCCGGCCCTTCTGTACAAGTTTGTCGGCTTGGGCAACAACTTCGCCCGGTTCAATCCGGCGGGCGTGATACAAAAACGTCCCGCGCGATCCGGCGGCCTTCACGGGGAACCCTACCGGGAAATGGCCCGGCGCGTGGGCGCCGCCCGGCCGGACGAATTCAGGAACACAATCGAATCGACTGTCGATATCGACAACGTCATTGATTATCACCTTCTGCTCAACCTTTCGGAAAACATAGACGGGGTGAATGTAAATCTGTTCCTGGCGCGCGACGCCGGACCCGACGCGAGGTTTTTCATCGTGCCGTGGGACTACGACAAGACCTTCGCGTACCGGGGCGGCGGGCGACGCCACGGCTGGCTCTCGAACGCGCTGACGGCCCGGCTCATGGCGCAGGCGCCGGATCATCGCGCCCGCCTGGCGGCACGCTGGTTCGCGTTGCGACAGGAGCGGTGGAGCGACCGGGGCATTGAGGACCGGCTGGACGACATGGCTCGCCACATCGACGGCTATATCCAATGGGATTACCACGTGTGGAACAACGCATATTCGCGTGACACCACGTTTGAAGAAAAGGTGGACCAGATCCGCGAGCGGGCCCGCGAGCGCGCGCAACATCTCGATCGGGTCTTTAAGGATATGGCAGGCCGGGCCGACGCATCCGGCGTCGAACTGCCGCCGGAACCGGAGGAAACGCGGGAAGCCGACCGCTGACCCTCCACCGCCACCAGCAATAAAGCTTCAATTTTCCCTCATCGGCAGACATTATAGGTCGCGACACGTTATACAGCGAGGCGCTTTGAGGGTCTGCATCGACATACAATCGGCCATCGCCCAACGCGCAGGCGTCGGGCGGTATACCAAGTCCCTGGTGGAGCATCTGGGTCCACTGGCCGGGCCGGATGAATTGCGGCTTTTCTACTTCGACTTCAAGCGGGCCGGGGTTCCGCTGTCGGCCGATCACGCGACCCATCGCGCCGTTCGCTGGCTTCCCGGCCGCGTGGTGCAGAAGTCTTGGAAGACGCTCCGGTGGCCGCCCTTCAACTGGTTCGCCGGCGCCGCGGACGTCTACCACTTCCCCAACTTCGTCCGGCCGCCCCTGACACGCGGCAAATCCGTCGTCACGATTCACGACGTATCCTTCCTGCGCCATCCGGAAACCACCGAGGAACGCAATCTGCGCTATCTGACCTCGCAGATTCGCAAGACGGTGGAACAGACCGAGCGCATCATCACCGACTCCGAATTCTCCGCGCGCGAGATCGCAGAACTGTTGCGTGTAAGTCCGGATCGCATCCAGGCCATTCCACTGGGCCTGACCCATCACGCGTCGGCACCCGACGGCGCCGCGATCCGGCGGGCCCGGCAGACGCTGAAGCTGGATCGCCCGTACCTGCTCTTTCTCGGCACGCTTGAACCCAGAAAAAACATTCCGTTTCTGATCGACGTATTCGAGCGCCTGACTTCGTTCGACGGCGATCTGGTCATCGCCGGCATGAAGGGATGGAAATACGAGCCGATCCTTGAACGCATGCAGTCGTCGCATTGCGCGGATCGGATACGCTATCTCGAATACGTGGACGACGGCCTGCTCCCGGGTCTTTACGCCGGCGCGGAGTTGTTTGTGTTTCCGTCGCTGTACGAGGGGTTCGGATTCCCGCCGCTCGAAGCGATGCTGTGCGGGACGCCGGTGGTGTCTTCCAACGGCGGATCCCTGCCGGAAGTGCTCGGCGACGCCGCCGAACGGATCGAGGGCTTCGATGCGGCGGAATGGGCGACGCGCCTGGGGCAGGTCATTTCGGACCGCGCGCTCCGCGAGCGGCTGAGCGCGGGCGGCCGGCAACGGGCGGCCATCTATCGCTGGGAAGAAACCGCGCGGCGCATGTGGCGGGTTTACCGGGAGATGGGATCATGAACATCTGCCTCGACGCCCGATGGATTTTCCCCGAGATCAGCGGAATCGGCACCTACACGCAGGAACTGATCCGCCACCTCGCGCGGCTGGACGCATCCGATTCGTTCACCCTGCTAT
>CAYRPR010000254.1:3977-4392 GCA_964425945.1 uncultured Verrucomicrobiota bacterium
GCTATTCGGCCATCCGGAGGTGAAGGCTCGCACAATTCGCTTCGCGCATCTCGCGGACGCCCACAACGTCTATCATCACCAGATGTCCTATGGTCCGTTCTCCTGGAAAAGCCAGGTCCTGCTTCCCGGATTCCTGAAATCGCAGGGTTTCGACATCTTTCACTCGCCGAATTACATGATTCCGTTCCGCGCGTTTCCGATGCGCGGCAAACGGCGCGTGCGTTGCGTAATCACCATCCACGATCTGATCCCGCTGATTTTTCCCGATCACGCCCCGCGCTCGAAAAAGACCCGGTTCTTCCCGGTCTTCAAACGGATTATGTACGACGTCGGGGCGCGGGCGGACCTGATCATCACGGTCAGCGAATCCTCGCGCCGGGACATCATCGAACACCTGCGCGTGCCCGAGGACCCG
>CAYRPR010000255.1:0-4387 GCA_964425945.1 uncultured Verrucomicrobiota bacterium
AGACCAGAGGACTCTCTTTGAAAACGGTCCAGTTTTACGGGGGAAGGTCAGGATTTCTTGCATTCGACTCTCCGTGTAAAAATGCATTCCACCGAACACCCGACATCTTTGATTACCGAGGGCAGCTTGACACCCGAGCGGACTATGTTAGTCTGTTAAATGCTACGGCCGTATTTCAGCTTGGGGCTGTAGTGGCGGACACATTGAGTATGTTTTTGCGTCCGGCATATCAACAACACGCAAGGAGCAAGCAATGACAGACTATGCAAGTAGCATTGGCCGCATGCATCAGGCAGTCCGTCGAGCGGCTGTTGAGGATACGCCGCAATCATCCTCCGAGATACGCATCATGTATACGCCTGCCAGCTATATCGCTGCGGGCAAAGAGATAATGAATACGCACTCTTCAAGCGACTCCATCAAAGTGCGTGGACAGAATTCCCCTATCTCCCGGCATTCGCGATACCACGATAAGTAGAACGGCCTCAATTCGGCGACCCCGCGATACGTGCAAGGTCATTATCAGGGATAATCGCCATCTAGAGACTGCTATATCTTATGCCCCTTTTGTTCCAGCCAGGTGTTTGACGGTCTTTTCGGCCAGGCGGACGAAGGCGTCGATGGTTTTTTCGAGATGTTCGATCGGCGTGTCCTCTTCCTTGCAGTGCGACAGGCCGTTGGAGGAATAGGCGAACATCATGACCGTGGGCATGTGCGGTACCATCTCGGCGGCGTCGTGCAACGGACCCGACGGCAGTTTCGGCGCGTCGCCCGTGGCTTCGCGCACCGCTTCCTCGCACAGCTCGATCAGCTTGGGATCGAACGGGCGCGGTTCAATGCGCCATAACAGGCTCCACTCAACGGTCACATTGTTGGCCTTGGCGATGCGCTTGGAAGCTTCCTGCGCTTCCTGATACATCTTCGCCAGCACATCGGCGTCCAGCGCGCGCTGGTCGAGTGAGATTTCGCATACGCCCGGCACGGCGGTGACGATGCAAGGTTCCACTTTCACGACGCCGACCGTGCAAACCACGCCGGCGCCCGGTTTGGAATGGCGACGGGCAATCTCGCGGCATTCGAGCGCGGTTTCCGCCGCGGCCAGGAACGCGTCGCGGCGCAGGGGGATGGGGGTGGACCCGGAATGGGCGGCCTGGCCGACGAAACGCATCATGTGCCGCTCGACGCCGAACGTGCCGAGTACGACCCCGGTCGGTTTGTTCATCTGCTCAAGCACCGGACCCTGCTCGATGTGCAGTTCCAAGTACGCCTTGGCATTGATCTGCTTCAATTCCTTGTGCGCGTTCAGCATCGTGTCCAGATTGACGCCGTTCTCTTTCAATGCGTCGGGCAGTTTGGTGCCTTCCTTGTCGGTCAGATGCCGGACCTCATCCGCTTTCAGGGTCCCGCCGGCGGCGGAGGAACCCAGCAGACTGCGCCCGAACCGCGCGCCTTCCTCGTCGGCCCAGTCCACGAGCTTGATCGTGACGGGCGGTTTGCCCGCCGCGTGATGGCGGCGAATGGCCTCGAAACTCGCGAGCACGCCCAGACAGCCGTCCAGCCAGCCGCCGTTGGGCACGGAATCCAGATGACCGCCGAGGATGACGGTCTTGTCCGAGTCGCCGGGGATGGTGACCCAGTCATTTCCCCCGGAATCGCGTTCGACCTTGAGTCCCAGTTCGGCGACTTTGCCCGCGAACCATTCGCGGGCCGTTCGCCAGACCGGGCCCCATGCGACGCGTTGCGCCCCGTCGGGCGTAGCGGTCAGTTTCGCGAGTTCACGCAGGTCTTCGACAACGCGCTTGGCGTTGATGGACGGTAGTTTGGATGGTGTGTTCATAGTGGTTGAGAGTAGTTGAATCGCCTGTGGGGCGGCAAGAAAAAGAACTGAATGCGAGGCGTCTTCATGACCTTTGAATAATGATTCTGCTGTTAATGATTCTGCGAAACCCGCCCTGCCGGAAGAATTTGGCAAAATCATGGATAGCAGAATCATTGAAGACGTAGCCGTCGCGGTACTCCCTGCTGGAGCAGGGAGCTACGAAGTTAGTCAAGCGGTCCTTGTAACGCTCAGCCTGTCCGCCTCGTGAAATCCGTGTAATCCGTGGTTTCTTTCTCCTTTTTTCCCCTGTGTGCATTATTGACTGGACAGGGGGAAATCTTCCCCCAAAATGCCGACCCAACGCAGGGGTAGCGGCTGAAGCATTTTTCCACGATTTCGAATCAATCAGACGGGAGCGGTCTAGTTGAAAAAGGCGATTATCGCGCTGCAAGACGGGACCTGGTTTCGGGGCCGGGCCTTCGCCGGAAGCGGCGAAGTGTACGGCGAACTCGTCTTTAATACGTCCATGACCGGCTACCAGGAGATCCTCACCGATCCCTCGTACCACGGCCAGATCGTGACGCTGACCTATCCGCTCATCGGCAATTACGGCATCAACGACGACGATATCGAATCCTGGAAACCGCACGCCGCGGGTCTCGTGATCAATGAGTGCAGTCGCATCGCCAGCAACTGGCGGAGCACAAAGACCCTGCCCGAATACCTGGTGGAAAACGGCATCCTGGGCGTGGACGGCGTGGATACGCGCGCGGTGACCCTGCATATCCGGTCGCGAGGCGCGATGAAGTGCGTGATGTCCACCGACGATCTCGATCCGCAAAGCCTCGTCCAGAAGGCCAAGGATTCGCCGGGCCTGATCGGCCGCGACCTGTGCTCCGAGGTCAGCACGAAAGAGTCGTACGACTGGCCGGCCGGCGACGCGAAGTATCGCATTGCCGTGCTGGATTGCGGGATCAAGCGCAATCAACTGCGCATGCTCGCGGAACGCGGGTGCGCGCCGCGCGTCTTCTCCAATTCCGCGTCAGCTTCCGATATCCTGGCCACCAAACCGGATGGCCTGTTCATCTCCAACGGCCCCGGCGATCCGGACGCGGTCCCCAAAGTGGTTCAACAGATTCGCGATCTGACGAAGGATGGCCTACCGACGTTCGGGATCTGTTTCGGGCATCAGTTGCTGGGGCTTGCGTTTGGGGGGCACACGTACAAGCTCAAGTTCGGACATCGCGGCGCAAACCAGCCGGTCAAGAATCTCCTGACCGGCCTGGTGGAGATCACGTCCCAGAATCATGGGTTCTGCGTGGACAAGGACTCGCTCAATCCCGAGTTCGTTGACACGACCCATATCAATTTGAATGACGGCACGTCGGAAGGGTTGCGGCATCGTAAACTGCCCGTGTTCTCGGTGCAGTATCATCCGGAAGCCGCGCGGGGGCCGCATGACGCGGCGTCTCTGTTTGATCAATTCACCAAGCTGATGGACGAACATCGCCGATGAAGAATCACGATTAGATCGCCGTATTGGATTTCGGCTCGCAGTACAGCCAGTTGATCGCGCGGCGCGTGCGCGAGCAGCAGGTCTATTGCGAAATCCTGCGGCACGACACGGCCGCCGCCGATCTGCGCGATCAGCCGCCGAAAGGGTTGATCCTGTCCGGCGGTCCGGCCAGCGTATTCGCCGACGGCGCGCCGGATTGCGATCCCGCGCTGTTCAAAATGGGCATCCCGGTGCTGGGTATCTGCTACGGGATGCAGTTGATGGCCCGGAAACTGGGCGGCGAGGTGATACCCGGCGACAAGCGGGAATACGGGCGCGCGACCATCGCGGTCAGCGATCCGGGCGCGATATTCCCCGATCTGCCGGCGCAACTGCCGGTCTGGATGAGTCATGGCGATCAGGTGAAAACATTGCCGGACGGCTTCCGCGCGCTGGCGCATACCGCATCGTGCCCGGTTACGGCCATGGCCGACCGGAAGCGCGGTTTTTACGGCCTGCAATTTCATCCCGAAGTCGCGCATACGCCGCGCGGGGCCGAGATCCTGCGCCGGTTTCTGTTCGCGGCCTGCGGCTGTTCCGGCGACTGGACGATGGCGCAGTTCATTGATGAGAGCGTGGCGGCGCTACGCGCGAAGGTCGGATCGGATCACGTGCTTTGCGGATTGAGCGGCGGTGTGGACTCCTCGATCGCCGCCGCGCTGATCCATCGCGCAATCGGGAAACAGCTTCATTGCGTGTTCGTGGACAATGGCCTGCTGCGTTATGGCGAGAAGGAGCAAGTGACAAAAACGTTCGGCGAGGCGTTCGGCATGGATCTGCACGTCGCCGATGCGGCCGACCTGTTCCTGGGCCGGCTGGCGGGTGTGGTCGATCCGGAACAGAAACGCAAGATCATCGGCGCGACGTTCATCGAGGTATTCACCGAAGAGGCTCGCAAGCTTCCGCCGATTCGTTTCCTCGCGCAGGGTACTTTGTATCCGGACGTGATCGAGAGCATATCGCCGATCGGCGGCCCGTCGGCCACGATCAAGAGCCATCACAACGTCGGCGGA
>CAYRPR010000256.1:0-4386 GCA_964425945.1 uncultured Verrucomicrobiota bacterium
CTTGACCTCGTCCGACAGCTCCTTCTTCTTGTTGATCAGGCGCACGGCGTCGGCGTAGGTCGAGTCGAGCGCGTCGAACAACTGGCGCTCGAACTCGCCAACCTGTTCCGCCGGCACGTCGTCCAGGTAGCCGTTGGTCCCGGCGAAGATGATGAATATCTGCTTGGCGACGGGCAGGGGTTTGTGCACGCCCTGTTTCATGACCTGCATCAGGCGCGCTCCTCGCTCCAACTGTTTCCGCGTGGCGGCGTCCAGGTCCGACGCGAACTGCGAGAAGGCAGCCAGTTCGCGATACTGCGCAAGGTCCAGTCGCAACGATCCGGCGGTTTTCTTCATCGCGTGGATCTGGGCGTCACCGCCTACGCGGGACACCGAGAGACCGGCGTTGATGGCGGGGCGCTGTCCGGCGTTGAAGAGATTGGATTCCAGAAAGATCTGGCCGTCCGTGATGGAGATCACGTTGGTCGGGATATAGGCCGACACGTCGTTGGCCTGCGTCTCGATGACGGGGAGGGCGGTCAGGCTGCCGGCGCCTTTTCTGTCGCTCATCTTCGCGGCGCGTTCGAGCAGGCGGCTGTGCAGATAGAAGATGTCGCCCGGATAGGCCTCGCGTCCCGGCGGACGCCGCAGGAGCAGGGAGAGTTGGCGATAGGCCTGCGCCTGCTTCGTTAAATCGTCGTAGATGATCAGCGCATGACGCCCGCTGTCGCGGTAATGCTCGGCCATGGCGCATCCGGCATAGGGCGCCAGGAACTGCATCGGGGCGGGATCGGACGCCGTGGCGGCAATGATGGTGGTGTACTCCATGGCGCCATGCCGCTTGAGAATCTCGTGCACCTGGACGACCGTCGAACGTTTCTGGCCGATGGCGACGTAGAAACAATAGACGTCTTCGCCGCGCTGATTGATGATGGTGTCGATCGCGAGAGCGGTTTTGCCGGTCTTGCGGTCGCCGATGATCAGTTCGCGCTGGCCGCGTCCGATCGGGGTCAGGGCGTCGATGACCTTGATGCCGGTCTGGAGCGGTTCCTTGACGTCCTGCCGCTCGATGATACCCGGCGCCTTCAGTTCGATCTGGCGTGACTCGTCCTGCGGGATGGGGGCGCCCCCGTCAATGGCGGCGCCCAGCGCGTCCACGATGCGGCCGACGAGATGGTCGCCGACGGGCACGGAAGCGATCTCTCCCGTGCGTTTGACCTGGTCGCCTTCCTTGATGGCGGTATCATCGCCGAAAATTGCCACGCCGACGTTGTCCTCTTCGAGGTTCAGCGCCATGCCTTTCAGTCCGCCGGCGAATTCCACCAGCTCGCCGGCCATGACCTTGGACAGGCCGTGGATGCGCGCGATGCCGTCGCCCACGCTCAACACGGTTCCGACATCGACGGTTTCGCCTTCCAGATCGAAGTCGGCAAGCTGTTTGCGCAGGATCGCGGATACTTCTTCGGGTTTCAGGTCAATGGCCATGGTCGTACATCCTCTTACGCGTTCATCATCTTCTGTTTGAAGGTCTGCAGCATGGTCTGGATGCTGTAGTCGTAAATCGTGTCGCCGACGCGAACGCGGAATCCGCCGATGAGCGACTTGTCGGTATCGGTCCGGAGCTGGACCGTGCGCTTGAACCGGGCGCCCAGCTTCTTTGTGAATGCCAGCTCCTGGGCTTCATCCAACGGGACGGCGCTCGTTACCTGAACGTTCAGGATGCCCTGATGTTCGTTGTAGAGTTGGATAAACCGCTCGCAGATGTCCGGCAGGTGATCGAGGCGCTTCTTGTCCACCAGAAATCGGACGAATTGAAGGGTGTCGTCGCGGAGCTTGCCCGTAAACAGCGCGTCGACGGCGCGGTTCACTCGGTCTGGCGGCAGACCCGGATGGGCGAGTAGGGCCCGGAAATCGGCGGACGCGTCGATCAGGCGCCGCAGGGCGGCGACATCGGCCTGGACGTCATCGAGCCGGCCCTGCTCGCGGGTCCGGTCGAAGAAAGCGCGGGCGTATCGACGGGCGGTCTTGGGGGCGGCCATCGGGTCTAGAGCTCCTTCAAGAGTTTGTCGGTCAGCGCCTTGTTGCGCGTCTCGTCGAGTTGTTCGCCAATGATGCGCGAAGCGAGGGCGACGGCGACGTCGGCGCTTTCACGCCGCAGGGCGGCCGCGGCCTTTTCTTCAGCGGCCTTGATTTCGCGTTGCGCGTTCTCGATCAGGATCTGGGATTCCTCCTTGGCCTGATTCTCGATCACGCGGGCCGCTTCGGATGCGGCCTTGCGGGAGGCGGAGACAATGGATTTGGCCTGCTCGTCCGCCCCGCGGATGATCCGCCCGCGCTGTTCATCGATCGTCGCCAGTTCGCGGCTGACGCGCTCGGCGTTATCCACGGAATCGCGGATATGCTTCTCGCGTTCGTCCAGCGCGGCAAGAATCGGTTTCCACGCCAGTTTGTAGAGCAGGGCCGCAACGATCAGGAAGGTGACCCAGGTCCACAGCAGCATCGACCCGGAAACGTCCAGAACGCCGGTCTCGCCGTGGTGGGCATCCCCCCCCTCGGCGCCGACCTCGATCGTCGCGTGCGTATCACGGTAATCGGCCATGATTCAGGCGTTCCCCGGGAACTACACGGACAGGAAGCAGATCACCGCGCCGAAGAGCGCCACACCTTCGATCAGCGCCGCCGCGATCAGCATGTTGACCTGGATCTTGGGTGCCGCCTCGGGCTGGCGGGCAATACCCTCCATCGCCGCCGCGCCGATTCGTCCGATCCCCAGGCCCGCGCCAATCGTCACAATTCCGGCGCCGATAGCCGCCATAGTCAGTCCTTCCATGATGTCTTCCTTTCGCTTGGTTTAACCTTAACCGCCACAGGCGTACTCAACTTGGCATGTCCCTCACGCGAGGGCAATCCTATTCCTTATGCCGCACACTTTGTCGTGCCTCCTGCCTCAATGCTCGGGATGCAGGGTCTGCCCGATGAACATCGCCGAAAGCATGGTGAAAATATAGGCCTGCAGGAAAGCCACCAGGATTTTCAGAAAGAAAATCGCCACGGCCAGTGCGATGGCCGGCACCGCCACGGCGCCGAAGACGACGACCAGTCCGACAAGCGCGTAGATGACGATGCTTCCCGCCATCATGTTCGCGAATAGACGGATTGTCAGGGCGAAGGCCTTGATGAACAGGCCCATAATCTCAATCGGCATCAGCATGATCAGCACGGGCCACGGGACCCCGTGCGGCATGAACGCTTTCATGAAGCCGCCCAGGCCGTTGACATAGATCGATCCGAAGATCATGAAGAACAGGGTGATCAGGGCCAGGCCGGCCGTGACGCTGATGTTGCCGGTGGCGTTCGCAAAAAGCGGAATCAGGCCCATCAGGTTCAGGCCGAGGATGAAGAAGAAGAAGGTCAGGAAGAGCGGGGCCAGTTTGCGGCCGTCCTTGTCGCCGAGACAGGCGATACAGACCTCGTCGCGGATGAAGATCACCAGCACCTCGAGCGCGTTGGTGAGACCGGAGGGCACGCGGTCGTTCTTGCGGTAGAGCAGCACGAAACACAGGAGCAGGAAGAGACCGCAGAAGAGCAGCATGAGCTGGTGCAGGCTGATGAAATCCGGCAGATATACGTACTGGATAAAGGGCAGGGACCATTTATCCGAGTCCGCGATCTTGTGCATGATATAGTCGTTCACCGCCGCGGATCGTTCCGCGGTGGCGGCAACGGATAATGACTCCTCGTTCATGCCTCCCTTAAGCTCTCCCCGTAACCCTGTGGATATTCCAGATTTCGCCGAACAGAAAACAGAAGTATCCGATCATACTTGCCGTAAGAAACGCGCGGAAGTGATCCGGATACCACCGATACGCCGCCATAAACAGGGCGCATAATCCTAATACACGAAGGGCATTCATGCCAACCCCCCAAATGAAAAATCGTTCGGGCGCCAGCCGGATAGCGCGGTCGTTGATCCAGAAGGCGGCCATGCCGTGGAGCAAGGCCACCCCCCACGCGGCGGCGATCGGAAATGCTTGACCGGCGCCATGCAGATGGCGGACGGCGGCCAGGGACAGCAACACGGTCAGGCAGGCCGAAGCCAGGAAACTGCCATTAAGCAGAACGGCCGACCCTAGGGTTGATGGTCCGGGCGATCGGATGTGCGTTCGAGCCGGCGAACGGTCTTCCATACTTCGTATCCTCCATAGAGCAGGCCCAGGAATATGCCGACCAGTGTCCCGGCCTGCTTCCGCTCAAGCAGATCCCCGACGAAGTATCCGACGATGGCGAAGAAGATCATCCCGGCGGCCAGTTGCGTGCCGATGACCGACAGGGTCAAAGCCCGTATGCGTTCCGACGGCCCCCGGCCTTGATTGTCAGGATTCATGCGAGTTATACCTATCGCAGGCT
>CAYRPR010000257.1:0-4378 GCA_964425945.1 uncultured Verrucomicrobiota bacterium
GCACGGCCGCGGCGGCGACGCCTACCAGGAAGGTGAAGTTCCCGATATAGAAGGCCCAGGAAACGGAATCGCGCATGTGGGTCACGATCAGTCCCGTCTGGTACTGGGTCCACCACGCCGCCACACCCTGCGCGATGACGGCAATCAGAAACACCAGCCAGATATAATAAGGCGCCGGGCCCCGGATCATCATCCGCATGCTGCTGTGCAGGAATGTGGCCAGTCGTTTCATCAGGCTCCGAAGAAATAGAAGAATTTGGGTTGCGTGTTCAGTTCCTCTTTCAGGACGTAAATGTGCTTGTGTTCGAGGATGTAGCGGATCTCGCTTTGGGGATCCAACAGGTTGCCGAACTTGCGGGCGCCGACGGGACAGGCCTCCACGCAGGCCGGATAACGTCCCTTGCGCACGCGCTGAATGCAGAACGTGCATTTTTCGACGACGCCGCGCATGCGGGGGCGGTTGCCGAGGTATTCCGTATCCGGATTCAGTTCCGCTTCGGGCACCTGCGGTGTGGTCCAGTTGAAATGCCGCGCTCCGTACGGGCAGGCCGTGACGCAACAGCGACAGCCAATACACCAATCGTAGTCAATGACGACGATGCCGTCGGGCTCCTTCCAGGTCGCCTTCACGGGGCATACCTTTACACAGGGCGGGTTTTCGCATTGCTGGCATTGGACGGGGAAATAGAACTTGTCAGGCTCGGGCACCTTGTCCGGGTCGTAATAGGGCGTCGAGTAATGGAGATCAATGCCCTTGTCCTTCTGCATTTGCAGTACGGTGATCCAGTGGACCTGCGGGTCGCGAGATTGATTGTTTTCCTCCACGCAGGCATACACGCATTTGCGGCATCCGATACAGCGCGACACGTCCAGCGCGTAGCCGAACAGCACGCCGGGTTGAGCGGGCGTGGCGGAAACCGAGACCGGCCGGTTGAATTGTGCGGAATACTTCTTTTCCCATCCCGCCAGCACGCGCTGTACTTCATCGGGAGACATATGGCGGAAGTTGGCATGAAAGAAATTCCGTAGCGCGTCGAGGTCCACCCGGCATCCGGACGTCGTCGCAGCGGCGGCCAGAGCGAACAGGCCCTTGATGACATGCCGGCGATTCACTTTCACAGCGGCCGACTCTGTATTCTTTTCCGTCATCGGATCATCTCCGGGCGTACGGGTGGGGGCATGGGTTCGATCGGCTTGAATTTGGGCGAATGGGGATCGTGGCAGTGAACGCAGAGCAGGTATTCCTTCGCGCCGGACCAGGAGCCGGTGCGTTTGCCATGCGCGCCATGACGCCAATCGCGATGCGTGGGGCCGTGACATTGACCACACAGCAAATGCGATTCGGTGAAGTCCAGCAACCGTCCGTCGGCCAAGCGCAGTTTATCGCGGTTGGTTGCGTCGTGACAGTCGAGACACCAGCGGTTCTCGGCGTCGTGTTCGAAAATGATGTCGTGCTCCTCCACGATGCGGCGCGTGGTATCCACATACGAACCATCGTGACAATCCGAACAGGGGAAGATGCCGGGCGAGAAGGGCGGGGGCGCAATCGCCATCAGGGGCGGTCGTTCCTCGCTCGTGTGATCCGGCGCGGTATCGGGCCGGCCATCTCGTGATGGGATCACACCGGCCCAGCTCAAGCAGATAATCGTTCCCACCGATAGCGCAGTCAGCAATGCGACGATGCGAATACGCGCGACGCGACGATGTCGCATCGTGTCGTACTCACTCGCTGATCGTTGTTCATTCATCTCATGTGCCACTCAACCGCGCCGTCTGTTACGAGATGTCCACACTCACTATCATAGAAGACACGAAGGTCTTTTAATATAGGGGTTTACCCGATTGTGGGTTCGTGGCGTTCCTGATTTCACAGGAGCCACAAATGGCGTATGGTGTGATGCGGAAGATGCAACAAGGGAGGACGCAGATGAAAAGCAGTTGGAGTCGAGCGGGATGGACCCTACTTGTGCTGATGGCTGTCGCCGCGCAGGGGCGGTCCCTGCCGGTGACGGGAACGGTGGCGGAAACGATGCCGGGCGGCGGCTACACGTACCTGCGGGTATTGAACGGTCGCGATTCAACCTGGGTGGCCGCGCCCAAGTCCGATGTGTCCGTCGGCAGTCAGGTGAGCATTGCCACCGGGTCATTCATGAAGGACTTCCACAGTCCATCGCTGAACCGGACGTTTGATCAGATCCTATTCACGGATCGCGTAGTGTCCGACGCCTCCGGACGGGGTCACCCGTCCACGGATATTCCCCCGGGCCATCCGCCCATAGATGCGGTCGAACTGCCGCCGGGGCATCCGCCGATTGATGCGATGGACCTTCCGGCGGGTCATCCGCCGATTGCCGAACCGGACGCCTGTTGCCCAACCCACGGACCGTCCTCCGCGCACACGCACGGTGAGACGGGTGAGGTCGTTGAAACCTTCAGCGGGGGCGGGTATGCCTACATCCACATCAAGGCGAAGGATCAAAGCGTGTGGGCCGCCACCGCGCGATCGAGTGTCGCGGTAGGCGATCGGGTCGTCATCCCGGACGGATTGCTGATGAGAAACTTTGAGAGTCCTTCCTTGAAACGCACCTTCGACACGATCTATTTTGTGGACCAGATTCAGAAGGCGAAACCTTAATGCGGACCTGCTCATCCATAAACCGGACCATCGCGGCCCTCGTGTGCGCCATCGGACTGGCCGGTTGTGGATCCCGTGAGCCGGAGTGGCGGACCTACGACGAGATCGTGCTGGACCCACCGGGCCATCCGGCCGCGCACGGGGGAGGCATGACGGCTCCCCATCCGACGGAAACCGTGCGTTGGACCGTGCCCGCGGGCTGGATCGAAGAGGCCGGCACGGGTATGAGATTGGCCACCTTGACCGTCGAGCGTGATGGAGACCAGGGCGTATGCACGCTCATCGTTCTGGGGCAACAGGCCGGCGTACTTGACGCGAACGTACGGAGATGGATCGGGCAATTGGGATTCGATGATCCCGATCCGCAGGAATTGGCGGTCTTCCTGGAACGTCAGGAAAGGTTGCGCAGTGAAGGCGGTCTCACGGTTACGGTCGTGAACGTAATGGAGTGGGGCGATCCGCCGGCTGACGCCGAGTCGATCCTGGCGGCCATGATCCCGCTACCGGATGCCACCCTCTTTCTCCGGCTCACCGGCCCCGCGCGTTTGCTGACCGCGGTGCGGGCCGAATTCGTGACGTTGTGCAAGTCGGTGAGGATCGAATGAGGCGACCATGGGAGCGATGATCATAAAGATATTGCGACAGCTCGCGTCCCTCCGGGTGACGGTCATTGGGTTGTTGTTGCTCTTGATTCTCACGGTGTGGGGTACATTGCACCAGGTTGAGCACGGCCTGTACCTTGCGCAGGAGCGCTTCTACGATTCGTGGATCCTCTGGATTTGGGACGTGGTGCCTTTTCCCGGCGCGCAATTGGTCATGGCCGTTCTATTCATCAATCTCGGCGCATCGCTCTTCATCATTCTTGCGATTCGCGGCCGGCCCGTGCGCTGGAGCCTGATCATCACACATGGCGGGCTGATGCTGATGCTGGGCGCGGGCGCCGTCACGTTCTATTTCGGCAAGAACGGTTTTCTCGCCTTGGAGGAGGGCGCGGCCTCCAACCTGGCGACATCCCATAACGAATGGGAGCTGGCCATGCTCAAACTCACGACGGGACCGAGCCGGACCGTCTCCGCCGTGAAGGCGTCGGCCTTGCGGCCGGGCCGCACCCTCTCCATCCCGGACAGCCGGTTGACGATCCGGGTCGAGGAGTATTTCAGGAATTGCGAGGCTGTACGTACCACGGTGGATCATCCGCCGGAAAGCGTCGGGGGATACACCGCCCTACGCCCCCTGCCGCTGCGGCCCGAGCCGGGAGAAAACATGCCCGGCGTGATCTTCACCGTTCTGGAGAACGGACAGGAGCGGGCGCGGTATCTGGTTTGGAGCCGGGATATGGGACCCACACGCCTGCATGACGATGGTTTGGGACGCCTCGTCAGCCTGCGTCGAAAGCGGATACCTCTTCCGGCGGTGATCGAATTGGTTGAACATCGTCACGACAGCTATCCGGGCACCCAGGTATCGCGCGGATGCGCCAACATCGTCATTGTGCGCGCGTTGGAGGATCTGGATTTAAGCCGCCAGGTTCGCATATCCCTGAACAAGCCCCTGCGCTTGGATGGCTTCACCTTCTATTCCTCATCGCATTCCGACCTCGGCGGCGGGCGCCAGATGTCCACGCTGGCCGTCGTGTATAATCATGCCTGGGTGACCCCCTATGTGCCCACCGGACTGCCCTCTTTCGGCATGCTGTTCTATTTTGGCGCGATTTTGTTTCCGCGCGCCGCCCGCAAGCGGGAA
>CAYRPR010000258.1:0-4375 GCA_964425945.1 uncultured Verrucomicrobiota bacterium
CCATGAGCTCGGCGGGGGCCATGGGCTACATGGACAAGGGAACGCCCTTTCGCGAAGTCGTCGCGGCGATTTGAACGCTTGCTGCGGGCGACACGTATTTCCAGAAGTTTGTCCGGGATATTCTGCAACGCTTCGTACGCGGCTCTGTGTCCCCGACTTTCAGCCGTCTCGCGCCAAAGGAATGGCAAGTGCTGTGTCTCTGCGGCCAGGACCTGCCGGATAAGGATATTGCGGCGCGTTCTGGAGTGATCGTTACCATGCGGTCATGATTGACAGCGGAGCGTATCTCTGGAGGTGCTTGCGCTATATCGACCTGAACATGGTTCGGGCGGGTGTCGTGAGGAGTCCATCGGAATGGGCTTGGTGTGGTTATCAGGAAATCGCCGGTTTGCGCGAGCGGTACAGGGTGTTGGACCGTGCGGCACTGGTGGAAACCCTGGCGATGGGGAGGCGATGGGAAGACGTATCGAGGCAATACGTCGCGATGATACAGCAGGCAACGCGGGAGGAGCGGCCAAGGCGGGAGGCATGCTGGACGGAAAGCATAGCCGTCGGCGATCGAACCTTCATTGAGCGGATACGGTCACTTATTCCGAATCGAATGGACGTCGAGACCGTGCAGGAGAACGGGGTTTGGCTGGTTCGCGAGGCACCCGTTGCTTACTGCCCGTTTACGACACCAAAAAGAGGCTCTAAGAATGCTAAACAGGCCAATTTGCTAGTGTAACTTCCTGATTGTGAGGAGAAACCTGTGGTCCGACCCTTGGGACCGGAAACCGCCCGGCTTCGGTTCACGCACGCCGGCGTCAAGAATGCGGCTTCGCCGCCCACGCAGGGGCGGCCTACAACGGAAGGTGCTGCAGGCCGGGGCTCAGCCCCCGGCGCAGACCGAAGCCCGCCTTGATGCGGCCGGCGGTTCGCGGAAAAATCAGCCGCACATACCCCTTTACAACCCGGAGACCACCCGCTATAGTGCCCGGCAAATAACAGAAGGAAAAAGCAACAAGAGGTCTATAGAAGAGTATATGGATCAAGCGACCAAGACAGCCGTTAAGGAGGAATATCGCCTGCATGACCGGGACACAGGGTCCGTGGACGTGCAGGTGGCCCTGCTTACCGGCCGCATCAACGAACTGACGGAGCATCTCCAGCAAAACCCCAAGGATCACAGCTCACGTCGCGGACTGATCAAGATGGTCAGCCATCGCCGCCGCCTGTTGGATTACATTAATCGCAGGAACAGCGAGCGATATCAGAAGTTGATTCAGAGTCTTGGATTGCGACGGTAATTATCTCCGCCTCCGCGTCGGGCTGCCCCGCGCCCTGGAGCACCGGATGTCTCCGTTTCAAGCAGCACGCAGCCCCTCCCCGGGCGACCCCCATGCCCCTTCTCATAGACGAGACAAGCAAGGAAACAACATGAGCAAAGTAGAACACGTTGAACGTGAAGTCGGCGGAAAGATCATCCACATCGAATCCGGTCTGCTGGCCCGCCAGGCCAACGGAGCCGTAACGATCAAGATGGGCGATACCGTCCTGATCGCCACCGTCACCGCCGCCAAGAAACCGCGCGAAGGCGTCGATTTCTTCCCCCTGCAGGTGGAATACCGCGAAAAATTTTACGCCGCCGGGCGGTTCCCGGGCGGGTTCTTCAAGCGCGAAGCGCGCCCCTCCGAAAAGGAAATCCTGACCATGCGGGCGACGGACCGCCCCCTGCGGCCCCTGTTCCCGGAAGGATTCCGGAACGAGGTGCAAATCATCAGCTCCCTGTTAAGCACGGACGGCAATGAAGAACCGGATATCCTTAGCATCAACGGCGCCAGCGCCGCGCTCGTGCTGTCCGACATACCGTTTAACGGCCCCGTCGGCGCCGTCCGGGTGGGACGCGTCAACGGCCAGTTCATTCTGAATCCGACGCACGCCCAGCTCGCTGAGAGCGATCTGAATCTGACCTACGTCGGCAACCGCGATCTGCCCCTGATGATCGAAGGCGACGCGAAAGAAGTCAACGAGACCGACATGGTCGCCGCGATGAAGCTCGCCCACGAGGCCTGTGTGCAACTGGTCGACGCGCAGGTGGAACTGCGTAAGAAGATGGGCCTGCCGGAGAAGACGTTCGAGGACAAGGCCATCAGCGAGGATCTGCTTCAGAAGGCGCGCGCATTGTACGGCAAGGAATTGCAGGAAGCGCTCATGATCGCGGGCAAACTCGAACGCCAGGGCAAGGTCGAAGAGATCCGCGAGAAGCTCAAGGCCGGATTGCTCGAACAGCTCCCCGAATTGACGGACGAGGAATTCTTCCAGATGTTCGACGCGCTCGAGATCCAGACGGTCCGGGACAACGTGCTCGACCGCAAGCATCGCATCGACGGCCGCGCGGCCGACGAATTGCGCCCGCTGAGCGCGCAGGTCGGTTTCCTGCCGCGGACGCACGGATCATCGCTGTTCAACCGCGGCGAGACCCAGGCGTTGGCCACCGTGACGCTGGGCACGCTGAAGGACGCGCAGGCGCTGGACGCGCTGGCCGGCGGGCCGGACGAGAAGCGGTTCATGCTCCATTACAACTTCCCGCCCTACTGCGTCGGCGAGCCGGGCCGTATCGGCACGACCAGCCGTCGCGAAATCGGGCACGGCAATCTGGCTGAGCGCTCATTGAAAATGGTGATGCCCGATGATTACCCGTACACGGTGCGCGTGGTTTCCGAAATCATGGGCTCCAACGGATCGAGCTCCATGGCTTCCGTCTGCGCCGGCTGTCTGTCCCTGATGGACGCGGGTGTTCCGATCAAGAAGCCCGTGGCCGGTATTTCGATCGGCCTGTTCTCGCGGGGCAAGGACGCCGTGCTCGTGACCGATATCCTCGGCGCCGAGGATCATTGCGGCGACATGGACTTCAAGGTTTCCGGCACACGGGACGGCATCACCGGCTTCCAGGTGGACCTGAAGATTCGCGGTCTGGACTGGAGTCTGGTGGAGGGCGCTTTCGCGCAGGCGCGCAAGGCCCGCCTGCAGATACTGGATTACATGCAGACCGTGCTGGCGGAATCCCGCGCCGATATCGCCGCTCACGCGCCGCGCATCAAGCAATTGAAGATCCCGGTCGACAAGATCGGCGCGCTGATCGGTCCCGGCGGCAAGAACATCCGCCGCATCACCGACACCTACGATGTGCAGATCGACATCGAGGATGACGGCAGCGTGCTGATCTTCAGCGCGAACCAGGACTCCATGCAGGCGGCCGTCAACGAGGTGGAAGGCCTGACGGCCGAGGCCGAACCCGGCAAGCTGTACCGCGGACGCGTGACCGGCGTGAAGGATTTCGGCGCCTTCGTTGAAATCCTGCCGGGCCTCGAAGGGCTGGTGCACATCAGCGAGATGGCCGATTTCCGCGTCAAGTCCGTCGACGACATCTGCAAGGTCGGCGACGAGATGTGGGTCAAGTGCCTGAACGTCGAGGACAACGGCAAGATCCGTCTCAGCCGCAAGGCCGCGATGAAGGAGATGGACGAGACCGCCGCGAAGAAATAATACAAATCCAATACCCTCGCGGGCGGAATCAGGTGCGTATCGTCGCCCGGGTTCCGCCCGTTCTTTCGACCGGTCTGCCGCATGAAGAACCTGACCGAACAACGGAAGCGCGCGCGACGCGTACTGGCGGCGTGGCGCAAGGCCTATCCGAACGCGCGATGCGAGCTGGACTTCACGACGCCGCTCGAACTGGCCATTGCCGCCATCCTCTCCGCCCAGTGCACGGATAAGCGGGTCAACAAGGTCACCCCGGCACTGTTCAAGAAATACCGCACGGTTGAGGATTGGGCGAAGGTCCCGCAATCGGTGCTGGAAAAGGAGATCCGCTCAACCGGTTTCTTCAGGAACAAGGCGAAGAACATCCGTGGCTTGGCCCGGGCCCTGATGGAGCGGCATCATGGGGAGGTGCCCAATGATTTTGACGCGCTGGTTAAACTGCCCGGGATCGGCCGCAAGACAGCCAACGTCCTGATGATTACGGTCTTCGATACGCCGGGCATTGTCGTGGACACCCACGCCACGCGTATTTCCAACCGGCTCGGTTTCACCAAAGAGAAGGACCCCGTCAGGATTGAGTTCGATTTACAGAAGATCGTGCCGCGCAAGGACTGGGGCGCCTGGTCCCACGGGATGGTTTTCCACGGCCGGTACTGCTGTTATGCCCGCCGTCCGCAATGCGATACCTGTCCGGTGCGCGCGCTGTGCCCTTCGCGCGGAATGTTTGCGCCGGGGGGCAAGCGGTGATACACTTGATCTTTACGGATGGTTAGCGTACTTCTGGCGTCATCCGGAAATGAAGGGAATTCCATGAACAAACGTCATTTATCCATTGGCCTTCTGGCCGCCG
>CAYRPR010000259.1:0-4365 GCA_964425945.1 uncultured Verrucomicrobiota bacterium
GGAAGGCCCCTTCAACCTCGGCAACGGAAACGGCTACTCCGTCAAGGAAGTCGTCGAAACCGCCCGCGCGGTCACCGGTCACCCCATCCCGGCCGAAATCGTCGCGCGGCGCCCCGGCGATCCGGCTCGTCTCATCGCCTCCGCCGGAAAGGCCAAAACCATTCTCGGCTGGAACCCGCAGTACCCCGACCTCAAAACCATCCTCGAACACGCCTGGGCCTGGCACCAGGCCCATCCCAACGGCTACGGGGACAGACACCAATCCGTAACTCGTTGATTTCCAACGATTGGAACTTTTCACCCCTCCTTTTTCCAATCATTGGAAATCCACAGTTTCTCCGTCCCTCCCGTAATTTATTTTCCATTTTCGTCCTTTTTCATCGGAAAAGAGCGCGGCTGATTTCTTTTCTGTTATGATCATATGACCATGAACAACCAGGCAGAACTTGTTTCGACCGGCGCCGAACTGCTGAGCGGGCGAACCGTAAACCGCCATGCGCAGGTGCTCGGCGATCGCCTGGCCCGCATCGGCCTGCGCCTCACGCGCGATACGACCGTGCCCGATGACTACGACACGATCCTGGAGGCCGTGCGATCGGCCTGGCAACGCGCGCGGTACGTCTTCGTCAGCGGCGGTCTTGGTCCGACGAGCGACGATGTGACGCGCGACGCGGTCGCGGGATTTCTCGGGCGCCGCGTCGTCATGGATGCCGAATCGCTCGAGTATGTACGGGCCCGGTTTGCGAAATACGGGCGCAAACTGACGGCGGCCGGCGAACGGCAGGCGCTGATTGTTGAAAACGCGGTGGCGCTCCGCAACCGGGTCGGCGCCGCGCCCGGCGAACGGATTGAGGCGGACGATCGCGTGCTTTTCATGTTGCCCGGGCCGCCGGCCGAGTTCCTCGCCGTGCTGGAAGACCACGTTATGCCGTGGCTGGCGGATCACGTCGATGAATCGCTCCGTGTGCAGGAACGGATCTACATGGTCACCGGCCTCGGCGAATCCGATATTGTGAACCGGTTCGAACAGCGCGGCTTCCCGCCGTCGGGCACGGAAATCGCCTATTGCGCCGCGCCCGCGCGCGTCGAGATCCGTCTCACGGCGAAGGGGCCGACGGCGAACGAGACCCTGGACGCCTTGGATCGCGAGGTCCGGGCCAGTCTGGGCGATCATATATTCGCCTTCGAACGCGCGGGCATCGAACAGGTCATCGGGCATTTACTGCGGGAGAAGAAACAGACGCTGGCGACGGCGGAATCCTGTACCGGGGGCTTACTGGGGCAGATCATCACCCGGGTCAGCGGGAGTTCCGCCTACTATCTCGGGGGCCTTATCGCCTACTCGAATGACGTGAAGATCCGCGAATTGGATATCGATCCCGCCCTGTTGGAGAAGGAGGGCGCGGTCAGCGAACCGGTGGCCCGCGCGATGGCGACAGAGGTCCGGGAACAACTCAAGGCCGATTACGGTGTCGGCCTCACGGGTGTGGCCGGTCCGACAGGCGGCACGGAGGAGAAGCCGGTGGGTCTGGTTTTCATCGCCGTGGCGGGGCCGTCGGGATGTGCGGCGCGCCGGTGCATGTTCCCCGGCACGCGCGAAACGATCCGTGAATGGAGCGCCCTCACCGCGCTCGATATGTTGCGCCGGACAATCGTGGAGATGAAATGAGGAGTGTATGAAGGAAGCGGCGTCTCGCCGCTCGAGTCGATGGACCGAAACCGGGATGACCATGCAAGAGCCAAGGGATTCAAGTTCTGACGAGGTTCTCCGCGTCTTCATCGCGATCGACCTGCCGGATGACGTGCGGGCGCGGCTCGGTGATTTTCAGCGATCACTCACGGGGAGCGGGGTGCGCGTAAGCTGGCTCGCACCGGAGAAGATTCACCTGACGCTGGTCTTCATCGGTCACCTGTTTGCCGCGCGGGTCGAGCCGCTCGCGGACGCCATGGATCGCGTGGCGCGGACAGGCGCTTCGTTCGAATGTACGGTGGAAGGCGCCGGGTACTTCGGGTCGACCCATTCGCCGCGCGTGATCTGGGCCGGCATTCCATCGCCGCCGGAGGCCTTGATGACCCTTCAGGCGCGGCTGGCGGAGGCGGTCGCGGCGCAGGCTATTCCGTTGGAATCAAGGCCGTTCCGGCCCCATATCACGCTGGGCCGCGTGCGCTCGGCGCGGGGGGCGGGTGAATTGACATCGGCCCTGCAGTCCGCTAGTAATACCCACTTCGGTCAGGTGCCCGTTACCCGTGTTTGCCTGATGCAAAGCCGACTTCTGGCCGCAGGTGCGCAGTACACCATACTGCACGAATCCGCCTTGAAAGGAGAAACAGATCATGGCCGCTAAAGCAAAGACGGAAGAGACGACGGACAAGAAGGTGCCTGCGCAGTTAAGCGCGGTTCTTCAACAGATACAGAAACAATACGGCGACGGCGCGATCATGCGGCTGGGCCAGGAAGAAACCATGAGCGGCGTGGCCTTCATCCCGACCGGCGCGCTGACCCTGGACCTCGCGCTCGGTATCGGCGGCGTACCCCGCGGACGCGTGGTGGAGATTTTCGGCCCGGAATCGTCCGGCAAGACGACGCTTGTTTCCCACATCATCGCCAATGCGCAGAAGACGGGCGGCCTGGCCGCGTTCATCGACGCGGAACACGCGCTGGATCCCGCCTACGCGAAGAAGATCGGCGTCAACCTCGACGACCTGCTGGTCTCCCAGCCGGACTCGGGCGAGGAGGCGCTGAACATCGCCGAGACGCTGGTCAAGAGCAACGCGCTCGACATCGTGGTCGTGGATTCGGTGGCCGCGCTCGCGCCGCGGGCTGAACTGGAAGGCGCGATGGGCGATTCGCACGTCGGCTTGCAGGCGCGCCTGATGTCGCAGGCCCTGCGCAAGCTGACCGCCGCGATCAACCGGTCCAAGACCTGCTGTATTTTCACGAACCAGATCCGCGAGAAGATCGGCGTCATGTTCGGCAATCCGGAGACCACGCCGGGCGGGCGCGCGCTGAAATTCTACGCCTCCGTGCGCCTCGACATCCGTCGCCAGGCGAACCTGAAGGATCCTAGCGGCCGCGTGATCGGCAACCACGTCAAGGTCAAGGTCGTCAAGAACAAGGTCGCGCCGCCGTTCACGGAAGCGGAGTTCGATATCCTGTACGCGGAAGGCATCTCATGGACCGGCTCGATTCTCGACGCGGCGATCCAATACGGCCTGGTGGAGAAGCGCGGCTCGTGGCTCTCGTACGACGGACAGCAGCTCGGCCAGGGCCGCGAAGCCGCCGCCGAGGCGCTGAAAAGCGACGAGGCACTGCAGAAGAAGCTGATCGAGAAGATCAAGGAAGCCCACGCCGCCGGTTTTACAGTGAAAAAGTAGGCGGCCTTGACGCGAAGAAGCCGCACTTTGTCGGGAGCTTTGTCGAGGTCTAGCATGGCATTCAATCATGAGAATCTGAAGGTGTACCAGCGAACACTTGCGTTCAATATGAAGGTGTCTAGCCGGGTTGATCTGTGGGACGTAATCCCCTCGTCAGATGTAATGACCTGGAAGGTTTTGCTGGAAAGAGTGTCGGCCATGACCTCGTCTATGAGTTCGGGTGATCGGCGGCCGGCGGGATCGAGAAAGCTCGCGACAAAGCTTCCGACAATGGACGGGGTAACTTCAATCAGAGCCGGTTAGAGCGCAATATGACCTCCTCCGAAATACGTCAGTCGTTCCTGGATTTCTTCAAGTCCAGGGAGCATGTCTTCGTGCCCAGTTCGCCGGTCGTTCTGCCGTCGGACCCGACCCTGCTGTTCGCCAACGCAGGGATGAACCAGTTCAAGGATATCTTCCTCGGCATGAGCCCGCCGAAACACAAGCGCGTCGCCAACACGCAGAAATGCATCCGCGTCAGCGGCAAACACAAAGACCTCGAGGAGGTGGGCCGCGACACCTATCACCACACGTTCTTCGAGATGCTCGGCAACTGGTCGTTCGGCGACTACTACAAGCGCGACGCGATCGCCTGGGCCTGGGAACTGCTGACCGAGGTCTGGAAACTGCCGAAGGACCGGCTCTGGGCGACCGTGTACAAGGACGACGACGAGGCGGAGCAACTCTGGAAGGAAATCACCGATATCCGGCCCGACCACGTCTTACGGTTCGACGAGAAGGACAATTTCTGGGAAATGGGCGACACGGGTCCTTGCGGCCCCTGTTCCGAAATCCATATCGACCTGACCGATACCGGCTGTTCCCCGGACCTGGTCAACGCCGGATCGCCGGAAGTGATCGAAATCTGGAATCTCGTGTTCATCCAGTACAACCGGAAGTCCGACGGCTCGCTGGAGGACCTGCCGGCCAAGCACGTCGATACCGGCATGG
>CAYRPR010000260.1:0-4338 GCA_964425945.1 uncultured Verrucomicrobiota bacterium
CGGATCGTTGCGGGCGTGAAGAAGCGTCTCGAGCGCACCGTCCGGCGCAACCAGGGCCAGCCGTTTGCCGGAATCGAATATTACGCCGAATGAGCCATCCGCCCGACGAGCCGCCTTGGAGAGCGTATCGAACGGCACGGTATCGGCCAGCGAGAACGCGTCGGGCAGGCGGTCGCGCTGGATGCCCAGCGAGACACCCAGCGCCAAGGCGACGAGAAACAACCCAAACGGCATCAACCGCGATGCGGCGGATCTGGAATCATTCATGCGTTTGACCTCTCCACGGGGTGATAGTACCACAGGGTATCTTCGCCCGGATAGTAGAAATCCGGGAAGTGCCCCACCTGTTTGAAGTTAAGCGAATCCAGCAGGGCATGCATCGCGGCGTAGGAAGGGTGCGCGGACGTGTCCACGATCATGCCCCGTCCCGCAACGGACGCGACGTAGCGCAGGCCGCACGTTAACAGGCGCCGGCCGTATCCTTGATACCGACTGGTCGGATCAACGGCGAAGGCGTAAACTTCATAAATACCGGTCTGATTGTAATGATGACGCAAGCCGAGCACCGCGCACACCCCGCCCTCCCCGTTGCGAAAGAACCAGCAGGCATCATGCGGGTGACCGACGGATGCCAGGGGATGTTCGCGGAAAAGAGCCGTTTCGCCCGGCGTGAGCGGCGTGCCGAAAAGGCCCGGTTTAAGCAGGAAGGCCGAAACATCCGCCGCCTCTTCACGAGTGGTCACGCGCAAAGCCTCCGCCTGCCGCCCCCCGTGCGTATGGGAAACCGTTGTCATGCTTGCGATAAGATACAGAACCGCAGCACCCTACCACATACGATCTTGAAATGTCCACCGCACGATGATATCCCCCCGCCGTTGGCCCATGACCCGCAAGGTAGAAGCGGCGTCCCGCCGCTTGACCACCGCGCCCGATTCCAGAAAAAGCGGCAGGATGCCGCTTCTACGTTGGGCGCATGGCGCACGCGCCACCCGCTCACCGCGTGCAAGAAACTGGACGCACCGGCCGAAAATAGCGCATGATAACCCGGTGAGGTCCATTCGGGATGGCCATGATGACAGGCACGATCATTCAAGAGATTTGGCCCTATCTGACGGCCGGATTGAGCCTGCTCCTTTCGCTGGCGGCTTCCGGTCATGCCATAATCTATAAGCGTGACTCCCGCTCCGCTGTCGCCTGGGTCGGTATTATCTGGCTCGTACCGTTTGTCGGGGCATTCCTGTATGTCCTGCTGGGCATCAACCGGATCAAGCGCCGCGCCGTCAGCCTGCGGAACCAGGCATCCCGAGCCATATCGTCGGCCCCGGAAAACATCTGCGCCGCCAACGATCTGGCACAGCATCTCCCCCCGCGAGCGCATCATCTCGTCGATCTCGCCCGCCTCGGTTCGAGTCTGACCCATCTCGATCTGCTCCGGTTCAACCGGATCGAACCGCTGATTAACGGCGATGAGGCGTACCCGTCGATGCTGGAATCGATCGAGAAGGCCGAACGATCCATCACACTCGTTACGTATATATTCGGCAGTGACCGCAGTGGCCGCCGCTTTGTGGACGCGCTGTCGGCGGCCGTACAGCGAGGCGTGGAGGTGCGTGTGCTGGTGGACGCCGTCGGGGCGCGGTATTCGTTTCCTCCCGTGTCGAGCGCCCTGCGTCGCGCCGGCATTCCGCGCGCCCTGTTCATGCGTACGCTGTTTCCGTGGTTCATTCCTTACTTCAATCTACGCACGCACCGGAAGATCATGGTCGTCGATGGACGGATCGGCTTCACCGGCGGCATGAACATCCGCGACGGGAACGTCCTGTGCGACGATCCCGCCCATCCGACGCAGGATCTGCATTTCCGCGTAGAAGGGCCCGTGGTCCGCGAGATGCAGGAAACCTTCGCCGACGACTGGCTGTTTACGACGCGCGAGACGCTGGAAGGCGATCTGTGGTTTCCCGACCTTCAACCCGCGGGCGAAATGCTCGCGCGCGGCATTCCCGATGGGCCGGATAAGGATATCGACAAAATGCGCCTGAGCATCCTCGGCGCGTTGTCCACCGCGCGGCACAGTGTACGGATCGCCACGCCCTATTTCCTGCCTGACGCGGGACTGATCAGCATGCTCAACACTACCGCCATGCGAGGGGTCGATGTCCAGATTCTCCTTCCCGAGGCCAACAACCTGAAGATGGTGCAGTGGGCGGCCATGGCGCAGATGTGGCAGGTACTCCAGTGGGGATGCAAGATCTGGTTGACGCCGCCGCCCTTCGATCATAGCAAAGTACTCATTGTCGACCAGGCTTGGACCTTGATCGGATCCGCCAATTGGGATCCGCGCAGTCTGCGTCTCAACTTCGAGTTCGGCGTGGAATGTTTCCACGAGGATTTTGCCCTGCGCATGACCGACCTGTGGGAATCCAAACGGTCCCAGGCCCGCCCGCTCACCCTGGGCGAAGTAAACCGCCGCCCCCTCCCCGTCCAACTGCGCGACGGCCTCGCGCGCCTCTTCGCGCCGTATCTGTAAGAAATCTGTCGGATCAGTCAGATCCGTCATGCTAAGGTTCCCCCATGCAACAAGTAACCATCATCGGCGGCGGACTGGCCGGTAGTGAAGCCGCCTGGCAGGCGGCGGAACGCGGCATGCGCGTTCAGCTCTACGAGATGCGGCCCGCGCGCGAAACCGGCGCGCACGCGACCGGCGACTTGGCCGAACTGGTCTGCTCCAATTCGCTCGGGTCCAATTTGCCCGATCGCGCATCCGGATTGCTGAAAACGGAAATGCGACGGATGGGCTCATTGCTGATGCGTTGCGCGGACGAAACAGCCGTGCCGGCCGGCGGCGCGCTCGCCGTGGATCGCGAGGACTTCGCGCGACGCGTGACCGAGTGTCTGGAATCGCATCCTCACATCGAAGTCGTGCGGGAAGAATGCACCACGATCCCGGACACACCGGCCATTGTCGCGTCGGGACCACTGACCTCCGATAAATTGTCCGCCGAGCTGGCGCGCCTGACCGGCGCGGATCACCTCTACTTCTTTGACGCGATCTCACCTATCGTCAGGCTGGAATCGATCAACTTCGACAAAGCCTTCCGGGCGTCGCGCTACGACCGGGGCGAGCAGGAGGACGGCGATTACATCAATTGCCCGTTCACGCGGGACGAATACGAGGGGTTTGTGGACGCGTTGCTCGCCGCCGAACGCATTCCGCTACGATCGTTTGAACAGGTGATGAAACAGGGCGTGCGCGCCGGGGCTCACGAATATTTCGAGGGGTGTCTGCCGATCGAGATACTCGCCGCGCGCGGCCGCGAATCGCTTGCGTTCGGACCGTTGCGTCCGGTCGGATTGACCGATCCACGCACCAGACGCCGGCCGTACGCGGCACTGCAACTCCGGCAGGATAACCTCGCGGGCACGCTGTACAACCTCGTGGGCTTCCAGACCAATCTCAAGTATCCGGAACAGAAACGCGTGTTCGGGCTCATCCCCGGACTGGAGCGGGCGGACTATGCGCGCTACGGCCAAATGCGCCGTAACACGTTGATCGCGTCGCCGAGACTCCTGCTTCCCACACTGCAATATCGCGAACGGCCGGACCTCCTCTTCGCGGGACAAATCACGGGCGTGGAGGGCTATGCCGGGAACATCGCCACCGGACTGCTGGCGGGCTGGAACGCCGCGCGGATCATGAAGGGACAGGTACCTTTGACTCTGCCGAGAACCTCCATGCTTGGCGCCCTGTGTCACTACGTCACCCACGCCGCGCTGTCGGATTTCCAGCCCATGAAAGCTAATTTCGGTATCCTGCCGCCCCTGCCCGATGCGCAGAAGCTGGGCAAACGCCAACGGGCGCAGGCCTACGCTGAACGCGCGTTGCAGGATTTGGAGAAGAACCTGACGGAGCATGGTATATTCTGAAATCAACTTCATGCAGGCCGATAGGCCTGCCTTGGAGTGCGGCGGCTTGACGCCGCTTTCACAAACGCTCATAAAACTGTACGTCGCCGTCGGGAATTCGCATGGTATGACATGAAGAACAATAAACACAGCTTCGACCTCAACAAGCTCCTTCGCGATGTCTTCGCCCCGCTACCCGACGAGAAGGTCCTGGTCATGATCGATGCCCCCGGCGACCACATTCCGGATCATCCCGACTGGAAAAACCGTCGCGCAATGGCCGACGAATGGCGTATCGCTTTCGAATCGCTTCAGCTTGAAGTCGCTCCACTCCTGACCTACCCGGCCACCGGCGCAAATAACGGCGACCTGCCGGCCAAGGGTCAATCCGCCGGCAAGTCCGTGTCGCTGGCCGATGAAATCAAGAAGGCCAAT
>CAYRPR010000261.1:0-4332 GCA_964425945.1 uncultured Verrucomicrobiota bacterium
GGCGAGCCGCCGTTCGATCGGATCGTCGATACGGATCGGATGCGCCAGGGGATCGCCCTCCGGGAACCGTTCCCGGTACTTGTCCTGCACGCTGGCGATACGGGCGCAGGCGTATTGCAGATACGGCGCGGAGTTTCCTTCCAGCGACAACGCCTTCTCCCACGTAAATGTCACGAGGCTCTGCGGATTCTGGCTCAAATCGGAGTATTTGATCGCGCCGATGCCGACCGCGCGCGCAATCTCCTGCTGCTGAGCGGCGGGCAGATTCGGGCTGGTCTCCTGCACAATGGCCAAGGCCCGCGCCTCGGCCTCGTCGAGCAGGCGTTCAAGCTTGATCACATTGCCCTCGCGCGTCGAGAACGTGCCTTCCGGCAATCGCATCAGGCCGAACCACACATGCACCAGCCGCGTGCGCCATCCCATCCTCTCGCAGATCGCGAAGATCTGGCGGAAATGCAGTTGCTGGCGCTCGTCGGTGACATAGATCACGGTCTCGGGCTGGAATTCCTCGATGCGGCTGATCACCGTGGCCAGATCGCTGGTGGCGTAGTTGAATCCGCCGTCGCTCTTGCGCACGATGCAGACGGGCAGCTTGATGTCGTCGAGCTGCACGACCAGCGCGCCTTCGCTTTCCACCGCCAGCCCCTTGCTCACCAGTTGCTCCACCACACCGCCGAGCCGGTCGCGATAGTGGCTCTCGCCGCGCGTCAGATCGAACCGCACGTCGAGCCGTTGATAAATCTTATCAAATTCATGCAGGCTCAGATCGACGAACCGTTGCCACAGGGCGAGGTGATCCGGATCGCCCTGCTGGAGTTTCACGAGTTCACCCCGCGCCTCGTTGAGCCATGACTCATCCTCGCGGGACCGCTCATAGCTCTTCACGTAAATGCGCTCGAGTTCCTCGATCGGGTTCCGGCTCAGCGCGGCCTCGTCGGCAAAGTGTTTGAAGCCGAGGATCATCAGGCCGAACTGCGTGCCCCAGTCGCCGAGATGATTGTCCGCGATCACGCGGTAGCCGAGATGGCGGTGCAGGCGGTCCAGCGCGTTCCCGATGACCGTGGACCGGATATGGCCGATGTGCATGGGTTTGGCAATGTTCGGGCTGGAATAATCAATGATAACCGTCCGGTTCCGGCCGGGTTGGGGAACGCCGAGCCGGGCATCGCCCTGGAGTTGTTCCATATGGCGCGCGACGGCGTCGTTCGCGAGGCGGAAGTTGATGAAGCCCGGCCCGGCGATGTCGATCCTCTCCACGCCGTCCGGGGCGGGTCCGCTGTCCACGATGGCCTGCGCGATGTCCCGCGGTTTGCGTTTCAGGAGGCGCGCCAGGGACATGGCGGCGTTACATTGGTAGTCGCCGTTCGCCTCGTCGGCCGTGGGCACGACTTCCAGGTTGGTCCCGGACGCATCGGCGTCGGGAAAGGCCGTTTGAAACGCCTGTCCGATCCAGTTTTTCAGTTGTTCATCGATGGGTTGTACCGCGCTCATTCTGGTCCAACTGCCGCTGAATCAAGGGGATTCCCGGCCTCACATGAAATAAATGGATTTTTCCATTGCATTCATGGAGCAGGTAAGTAGAGTCCGCGCTTAATTCAAAAAACGAAGACCCCAATTTGTTCATAAATCATATTATCAGGAGAGGAGCTTACAATGGCGACTGCTAAAAAAGCTACGGCAAAGAAAGCCGCGAAGAAGAAAACCACGGCCCGCAAGGTGCCGACCAAGTCCCAGGTAACGGGATCGGCTCCCGCGAAGAAGGCGTCCGCCAGGAAGGTGAAAGCGCCCCGCGCGCCGAAGTCGAAACCCGTGCCCGCCATCACGCCGGAAGAGCGCTACAAGATGATCAACGAGGCGGCGTATTATGCGGCCGAGAAGAATCACTGGGCTGGCGACCCGGGCGCCTACTGGGTGCAGGCCGAGAAGGAAGTCGACGCGCTGATCGGCAAGGCGAAGTAAGTCCTTCCATTCGTTATCGCCCTCGTTCTCGTCCTCGCCATCGAGGAGGAGGACGAGGGACGCGGACGATTGGGCTACCGATATCCCATCGACAGGCGGTAGATCCAGTTCAGCAGGATCACGGCGGCCAGCGCGCTTATCCACCAACGAGGCCGGACGGCCCGCATCCAGCGGCCCGGCACGACCCGTCGCGCCAGGACGAGTCCGGTCGCATTCCACAGGAAGGCGATGCCGGTCAGGGCGTAGAGCAGGATCGATGCGGGCGCATAGGTCATGGCGTATCGGAAATCCCCGGCGGTCAGCGCGCCGAAGGCCCGCGAGAATCCGCAGAACATGCAGGAATATCCGGTCAGGCGCAGGAATCCGCAAAGCCGCCATTCCAGCGTATCATAAGGAATCCAAGCCGATACCAGCAGGACGGACCCGGTGACGATTGCCCACGGCAGGTGGCGTCGCGCCACCCCGGCATAGGACGAGGCGATCTCGAAACGCGCGATGCGCGATCCGTCCGGATGTTCCATCAGGCAACCGGGGGCGGTTCAACCGCCGGCGCTCCCACCGCACCGAACACGTCCCGATAGGCCACCGCCACGATACAGATGTAGATCGGCAGGGTCAGGAAGACGCCGATACCGCACAGGATCGCGCCGATGCCGCCGATCACGCTGGCGACGAAGTTGAAGAGCAGGAAGGGCACGAAGTTGGCCTTCACCTTGTCGAGACTCGTCATCGACGCCGGCCAGAATTCCGCCTTGCGATCGGCGATGAGGAACAAGCCGAACATGACCGCCGTGCCAAGGCAGATCGCGAAGATCGGCGCGAGCAGGAGGCCGAGTACCGGCACCAGGAACAGGATGGCCTGGCCCACGTAGCCGATGAGCCCCCACACGAGCACGAACAGGAACGCGTGAACGAAGTAATTGAAGCCCTGGAAAACGTCGCCCGGCTGGGGTTTTGCCTCCGCGTTGCTCATCAGTTTGAATACGATCAGGATCATCCCCACCATCATGGGGCCGGCGAGAATGCCGATCGACACGATGCTGAGCACGACCGCCAGGAGTGACGGCACCAGTAAGACGCCGATATGCTTCTTGTAGAGATCGAAGCCCTGTTCGATCCACGACCCCATTTTTACTTCCGCACCATTCATGGCATTCCCCCCGGTTAACAACGGTTCAGGCGAAGGGTACGGAACGGGACGTGGAACGTCAAGCCGGAGCGGATGGTGTAGAAGCGGCATCTTGTCGCTTCAGCAGAAAGCGGCGGGACGCGTGCTTCGCCCGCGGCTACGCAGGGCAGGCGCCGCTTCTACGTTTGAGCCTACTTCCCGTTGGCGACGGGCATGTAGTAGTGCCGGGTATAATCCCGCAGCATGCGGGCGGCGCTGAAAGCCGGGATGATCGTGGCCATGCTTTCCTTCATGAACTCGATCCATTTCACCGGCAGTCCCTGTTTGCGGTCCTTGTAATACAGCGGGACGACCTGCTTCTCGAGGATCTCATAGAACGAGGAGGAATCCTCATAGTCCTGCATTTCCTCGTTGTCGAATTCGCGTCCGTCGCTGATCAGCCAGCCGTTCTTTCCGTTGTACGCTTCCGGCCACCAGCCGTCGGCGATGCTGAAGTTGGGCACGCCGTTCATGGCGGCCTTCATGCCGCTGGTACCGCTGGCTTCGCGCGGGCGGCGCGGGGTGTTCAGCCACACGTCGACGCCCTGCACCAGGTGCCGGGCGACGCGCATCTCGTAGTCCTCCAGGAACACGATCTTGCCCGCCAGATCCGAATGGAACGCGGTGTTGAAGATGTTGCGGACCAGATCCTGCCCGGGCATGTCCGCCGGGTGGGCCTTGCCGGAGAAGATGAACTGCACGGGACAATCCGCGTTCATGATGATGTGGCGCAGGCGATTGTAGTCCTGGAAAATCAGACCCGCGCGCTTGTAGGTGGCAAACCGGCGGGCGAAACCGATGGTCAGGGCCTTGGGATCGAGGATCTTGGCCACCTCGCGCATCTCGTCGGGACTCTTGCCGTGGCGCGCGAACTGCTGGACGAGCCGGGCCCGCACCAGTCGGAACAGGCGATCCTTCTGGTGCATGTGCGCGTCCCAGAGGTCCGCGTCGCTGACGTTGCGTATGCCGGCCCAGAAATCCGCATCGGTCAGATGCTCGTTCCAGTCGTTGCCCAGTTCGTCCTCGATCAGGGTCCGGATGTCGTGGCCCAGCCAGGTCGCCACGTGCACGCCGTTGGTTACATAGTTGACGGGCTTGTCATGGGCGCTCTTGCCCGGGAACAGGTGATGCCACATATGGCTGGACACTTCACCGTGGAGCTTGCTCACCCCGTTGATCAAATGGCTCATGCGGATGGCCAGCGC
>CAYRPR010000262.1:0-4307 GCA_964425945.1 uncultured Verrucomicrobiota bacterium
CCGAAACCCCGCGGGTCCGGCGACGTGTGGTTCAGAAACGCGTTGTCCTTCAAATTGATGAAGAACTGGCTGGTCGCGCTGTCGACGACCGACGTGCGCGCCATGGCCAGCGTACCGCGCAGATTCTTGAGGCCGTTCTGGGGCTCATTCTTGACCGGCTCGCGGGTCGGTTTATCGCGCATATCCGCGGTCATACCGCCGCCCTGGATCATGAAATCCTTGATGACCCGGTGGAAAATGGTGCCGTTGTAATGGCCCTCCTCCGCGTACTGCAGGAAGTTCTTCACGGTGATGGGAGCTTTCTTCTCGTCCAGCTCCACGGTGATATCGCCCCGGCTTGTCTTGATAACGACCACGATCGGTTCCTTTCCTGGTTCGGTCTGTTCTGGTTCATCGGCGTGTGCCGTTCCGATGGCAAACGCGGCACATAGCGCGGCAATCAGACGGCTTGCGGACTTGATCATGTGGTTTCCTCCCTTGTTCCATTCGTCGCGCTTCGAGCGGCATTTCGGATTGATACGATACATGCACCCGCGGCGGAATCGCAACCAATATCCCCAACTTGCTTGTCTGCGGCGAGTTAGCTGGCCGGTTGATATCGGGTATTGCAATTTGGCGGCGGTGTGCTAATTTTCGGCCTCTTTATGGATAACCGATTGCGTTCGAGGTATCTGAAATGAAAGCTGACATTCATCCCCAATACGTGGAGGCGACGATCACCTGCGCGTGCGGCAACGTCATTCATACGCGTTCCACGGTCAAGGAAATGCACGTGAACAGTTGTTCGGCGTGTCATCCGTTTTTCACGGGCAAGGCTAAGTATATCGATACGGAGGGCCGCGTGGAGCGGTTCCGTAAGCGCTACGGCAAAACCGCGGCCAAGTAGCTTCTTCTTTCATCGGGCCGGACGGAGCGAAGTGCTCTTTCCGGCCCGATTTCTGTTTACTCCCGTCGCGCGAAACAGGCCGAAACGATCATGATCGATCAATCCTACATAGCGAAGTTGCGGGCGCGCCTGGACGCCTTGGAGACGGATCTGTCGAATCCGGCCACCGTGGCCAACCAGACCCTGTTCCGGAAACTGCTCGCTGAATACAATCACCTGAAAGAGGTGATGGCGTCGGCCGACCGGTATTTCCAACTCGCGGCGGCGCGCGATGACAGCCGTGCACTGTTGGAGTCCTCGAAGGACGATCCGGATATGGCGGAACTGGCGCGGTCGGAGTTGGAGCGGGTGGAGGCGGACCTGCCGGCGGCCGAGCGCGCCTGCCTGACGGCCCTGCTGCCGCCGAGTCCCGACGACAGCCGCAATACCATCATGGAGATCCGGGCCGGTACCGGCGGTGACGAGGCCGCGCTTTTTGCCGGCGACCTGTTCCGCATGTACAGCCGCTACGCCGAACAGCGCGGGTGGAAGGTAGGGGTCATCGATGTCAGCTCCTCGAACCGCGGCGGATTCAAGGAGATCATTTTCTCCGTCGAGGGCGAAAACGTGTTCCGGACGCTTCAATACGAAAGCGGCGGGCATCGCGTACAGCGCATCCCTGTGACGGAAGCGGGGGGACGCATCCACACCTCGGCGGCCACGGTAGCCGTGTTGCCGGAGGCGGACGAGGTGGATGATATCGTGATCCCGCCGGAGGAGATCCGCATTGATATCTTCCGGTCCTCGGGCCCCGGGGGCCAGAGCGTGAACACCACCGACTCGGCGGTTCGCGTGACGCACCTGCCGTCCGGCATGGTGGTGCAGTGCCAGGACGAAAAATCCCAGCACCGGAACCGCGAGAAGGCCATGCGCGTGTTGCGCGCGCGCCTGCTGGACCTGAAACGGGCCGAGGAGGCGGAGCGGGAGGCCAGCGTCCGGCGCACACAGATCGGATCCGGCGATCGCAGTCAACGGATCCGCACCTACAACTTCCCACAGAACCGCGTGACCGATCACCGGATCAACCTGACCCTGTACAACCTGGACCAGATCATCGAGGGCCATCTCGATGAATTGGTTAACGCCCTCTATGAATTCGATTTGGATTTACGGTTGCGGAAACAGATGTCGGTGTAGGATTACGGGGTGTTCAAGGCTCCCCGATGCGGTTATGATGCTATACTGAAACATGAAGCTGGATACCCTACAGACCGAATCCCTGGCGTCCGCCGTCGCGCGGACGGCTTGCCGATTGTCGGAAACGCGCGCCGACGATGCGCAACGGCTGGCGGAATGGCTGGTCAGCCACGTGGCGGGTGTGCCTCGCTACGCCTGGTTGGGCGGCCGTTCCGTTTACCTCACCGTGGAACAGCAGGCCGGGTTGGAGTCGGGAACAAAACGACTTCTAGCCGGCGAGCCGTTGGCGTACGTGATCGGCGAAACGCCGTTTATGCACGCGACCATTCAGACCGATGCACGCGCTCTGATCCCGCGCCCCGAAACGGAGTTTCTGGTTGAGCAGGTGCTGGCGCAGGGCGAGTTGTGGTCGCGATCGCGTCCGGTCATCGCGGATATCGGGACCGGCAGTGGATGCGTCGTCATCGCACTGGCCCAGGCCCGTCCGCAAGGTATCTATGTGGCCGTTGATCGATCGACGGATGCGCTGGATCTGGCGCGCGCGAACGCGGAACGGAATGGCGTCGCCGATGTCATCACCTGGCTGGAAGGCGATCTATTGGCCTCCACGGCCTCGCGCCTGTTTGATGCGGTCGTGGCCAATCTGCCCTACATCGCAACCGGAGCCCTGGAACAGTTGCCGCCATCGGTTCGCGTTCATGAACCGCGGATGGCGCTGGACGGCGGAGCGCAGGGGTCGGAAATCATCTTCCGCCTGATTGAGGCGGCGCGGGTTGCGCTGAAACCCGGCGGGCGGTTGATCCTGGAGATCGGCGCCGAACAGGGCGCGGCGGTGTGTGCGCGTTTGATGGAGACGGGATACGAGAATATCCATGTGATGCCGGATCGCGCCGGTCGTGACCGCATCGCGCTGGCCAGCCAACCATGAAGTCCAGACCGAACATTCTGCCCCGTCATCGTCGCCCCTTGCGGCAGGCGAATCGGTATGTGTTGCCGGTGTTTCTGCTCTGTGCCGCCGCATTGATCATGCAGATCGTGTGGGTTCAGACGCATCAAGAGGAATTGAGCCGGCAATCGCCGCTGTTCAAGGCGGATCCGGACCTGTTTCAGCGACTGTTCCGCTCGACCATCACGCACGTCGAGTGCCGGCATTGCGCGAAGAGCGGCTGGATATATGATGACCTGACCGGCGAACGACGGGTGTGCCCGGTCTGTCATGGACTGGGGTATAACCCGATTCGACGCTTGTACGACGACGATCAGCTCTGTCCGGGTTGCGCCGGGCATGGCCGGATCATGGAGGAGGACGGCCGCGCCCGGGATTGTCAGCGGTGCGACGGCCGCGGCTTTGTGCGGGAGTTTACACGTTGATTTTTCCGTCCGGACGGGCATGATTGGCCCCGTCGGAATCCCCCTGAAATCGGCAGGAGACTTGTCCCATCATGTTTGACCGACTGACCGGATCGTTACAGTCCATATTCAAGACCCTCCGCGGGTACGGCAAGTTGAGCGAGCGCAATGTGCAGGACGCTCTGCGCGAAGTGCGTCTGGCGCTGCTCGAAGCCGATGTACATTTTCAGGTCGCGCGCGATTTCATCGCGCGCGTGCGCGAGCAGTGCATGGGGGAGAAAGTGCTCGACAGCATCACGCCGGGTCAACAGGTGATCAAGCGGGTGCATGACGAGATGGTGGCCCTGCTGGGGAAGGACCGGAAGGATTTCGACCGGTCGGAGAAGCCGGTACAGATCGTCCTGCTTGGTCTGCACGGATCGGGCAAGACCACGACCGCCGCCAAACTGGCGCGGCGCTGGAAAGAGGAGGGCAAGACGGCGGTCCTCGTTGCGGGCGATATCCGTCGTCCGGCAGCCGTGGATCAACTGCGCATTCTGGCCGGACAGGTCGGCGTCGATATGATCGCGCCCGAAAAGGGCGAGACGGTGCCTGCGCTTGGCGCGCGGGCCAGGGCGTGGGCGGTGGAGCACCGGGTGGATGTCGTCATCTATGACACCGGCGGGCGGTTCCAGGTGGATGAGGAACTGGTTGACGAGTTGAAGGATTTGCGCGCGCGCATCGAGCCCCGGAACGTCGTGCTGGTGCTCGACGCGGCCATCGGTCAGGAGTCCGTGCATGTCGCGGAGACCTTTCATCAGCAAGTCGGGCTGACGGGCCTGATCCTGACGAAGCTGGACGGGGATGCCCGGGGCGGCGCGGCGTTGTCGGTGCAGGCGGTAACCGGTTGCCCGAT
>CAYRPR010000263.1:0-4290 GCA_964425945.1 uncultured Verrucomicrobiota bacterium
GGAACGGCAGTCGTCCTGCTTCGAGTCTCAATCCCACATGCCGTTCCTGCATGTAACTGAACAGGATATCCTGCTGGTCCGACGGCGGGAGCAGTTTGATCCACATCGTGATGGTGTGGCCCGGTTCCAGGGTGTTCCAGTTGGCCGGCGTCTGGATGAAGCTCCAGCGCGTGCCGCTGAACCGCCGGCCGTGGCCGTGGCGTCCGGGAACGGCATCGACGCCGGCGCCGATGGCACGGGCGCCGCTGATCCATTCGCGCAATTCCGGTTCGTCAAACGTCATCAGGAAGGCGATCCCGTGCCGTTCGTGCAGTCGCTCGCCGAGCTTCTCGATGTAATGGGTTACCCGCCGTTCCGGTCGCTCGAACAGGATGCGGTCGGACAGGTAGATCGTGGCCGCGATCCAGAGCCATACCAGGATCAGGCCCGCCTTGATGCCGAATCGGATCATATCATCGGGGGCCGCCGGGCCGGTCGAGGAAGATGTTGATCGAGGTAACGGGCGCGGCGGCGCGCAGGCCGGCTTGCAGGGCGGGCACATCGGTCTTCAGGCCGGAAAACGCCATCTGCAGGCTGGTCACGCCGTCCCGGCTCGTGGAGCTTTCCATCCGGCTGCGCCCGAAATGCTCGCGGAACAGTGCGTTCAGCTTGCCCATCGCCTCTTGCGCCTGCTCGTCCGGCAGGGTGATCACCAGTAGACCGTCCCGTTTCAGGAATTTCCACGTGCGCGCCGTGCGCGTGAGAAACAGGCTGGCGGTCGCGACGATATAGAGCAGGACCAGGAAGCGGAAGTTGAATGTCGCCGACGAAATCGACGCGGCGATCACCAGCATGATGAACCCGATTTCCTCCGGTTCCTTGATCGGCGTCCGGAACCGGATGATCGACAACGCGCCCAGCAACCCCAGTGAGAGCGGGATAGACAATTGCACGCCGATGAACAGCGTCGTGATCGAGATGCCCAGCAGGGGGAAGGAGCGGTGCACCTGGCTGCCGGTTCCGCGGCTTTCATAAAAGACGCGGTACAGGCCCGCCGCGATATACGAGGCGATCAGCGCGGATAGAAGCGCCAGGACGAACAACATGGGATCGAGCCGGTTCTGCACGTGCTGAAAATCCTCCAGCACGCGAAATACACTGATATTATCCATAGGTCAGATACCTCCGTTGAGTGACTGTTCCAGACAGGTGCCATACTTCGAAAAACTTCTGAGTCGAAAACCCGCCGCGTACAGTTTGTGCGCCCAGGGCAATTCGCCCTGGCCGCGATCCTTGAATTCGCAGACCACGGTGCCGAGCCTCGGGAGGTTGGCGCCGGGCAGGAGTTCGGTGTTGATCCGGTCGGCGAAGATGCCGGTGTCCACGCAGACGCGGCTGTGCGTGCGCGGACAGACATAGCGATAGCGATCATAGCCGATGCACAGGATCGGATGCAGATCCAGCGGCAGGACATCCTCGCACTCGTTCCAATGGTCCTGCAGCAACTGGCGGAACGCGCGGTCGTGAATGGGCGCCTGCTCGATCCACGCGCGCGATACGCGCAACGGGATGCGATCCTTGAAGCGGGCGCTGCCGGCGCGGTATTTGAGTTCCAGGAACGCAGTGACGTCCGGCTCGTCGGAACCGTCGCCGGTGTACCAGCGCAGGCGCACCTTCCGTTTGAGGTTGTCGCCTTCCAGCTTGTGCTGGTAGGCGATCAGGCGCGGCGAATCGTAGTAGATGCTCCGGATGGAACCGACGGGGTACTGCGGGTCGGGCAGGCAGAAATGTCCGGCCAGGCAGAGCGCGAGGTCGGCCTTGTGGGCGGGGGCGATGAATTTCCGCTCATTGGACAGGGCTGTCATTCATCTCGTCCGGGCGCGTGGTTCATGGACAGTTCACGGGCTTGCGTATGTCGGCAGTATCGGTAATGGGGTGCGGGTTGTCAATCGGATGAGGCGGTCAGTAGCGCAGGGTCAGTTCGCGGAGACCGCCCGGCCGGATGCCGATCAACCGGACGCCGGGGCCGGCATCCACAGGGAAGAGTTCCGCGGGCGGATCGACGCGCAGGTCCGGGTGCCAGTTGTAGCTGAGCACGACGCGTTCCGACTCCTCGTCCAGCCATACGCGAATCCGGTTGAAGTGCGACTCGGTTCGTCCGGCGCCTTCGAGCAGGAAGGACGGCTCGGCATCGCGCACACGGAAGAAGACGATGCAGCCATCGCGGAACGTGGCGGTTTCCTCGTACTGATCGGGCCGCGCGCGGAAGAAGTTGATCCAGGACTCCCGGCGCGAGGCGACCAGGGCGACGTTGTACAGGCGCAGGAACTCGCGTGTCCTTTCCGGATTGCGTCGCCAGGCGCGGGGCGGGTAGTTGTACTCCACTTGGGCGGGATCAAAATGGTAATAGTCGCAGGCCATCATTTCGCGGCCGGTCAGATAGGGCAGGAACGCGACATGGCCCCCACCGTAACTGTGCGCGGTATGCCCGGCGAACAACAAGCGGGCATCGGGCGGGACCTGCTCGCGAATGTGATCGACCATCGCCTCGATATCGGGCGTCATGCCTTGATACCGGGCCAGGCTCTCGTTGTCCCACATGCGCACAGCGTTGTCCCCGATCAGCAGGATCATGGCGAGCAAGGCGGCACGGAGGAACGCCCAATGCGCGCCCCGCGCGTCGAGCAGGCGGCCGGTCAGGATGGCGGCCGGCACGACGGCGGCGAACCACAGCGGGATGATCATCCGCTCCAATTGCAGGATCGGCATGACGCCGGACCCCAGTGCGGTCAACAGCATGAGCCCGATCAGGATCGGACCATAGAAGGCGCGAAGGCGCCGGTAGCGAATAACCAGCCCTCCGCACAGACCGAGAAGGAGGATCATCGGGTGAGCCTGGCGGAAGTGGGCCTGCAACCAATGGTACCCATCGGTCCACAACGCCTTCCAATGCGTTGCGACGGCGGTCGTCCCGCCCTGCGGGGTTTCCAGCGGGGCGATGACCTGCCAGACATCCGCCTCGACCAGTGTGAAAAGTTGTCGCGCCTGCACGATCAGCGCGGCGACACCGCACAGGATCAGGAAACGCCACTTGGGCCAGGTCCAGTGCCGGATGTTGACCAGGAAACCCAGCGTGATGATTCCCGCCATCAACAGGCCCGGCGGCCACGTGGTCAGGAAAATAGCGGAAATAACCGTGCTGAGCCCCAGCCGCCACGAGCGATCGTGATGATACGTGATGCGGTAGAGACACGCGCCGAACGGCATCACGAACGCCGCGGCGAAATTCGCGCCGACCGTTCCGTACTGCATCAGCCACAGGTAGTAGTACGGCGTCGTCAACAGCGCGAGGAAGCCCGCCGCAATCTGTCCGCTCCGGCGCGCCCCCGCGATGCGGGCGGCCCAGATCCCGAGCAGGGGAACCACGACAATGAACAGCACGCCGATGGCCGGCGTGTATACCTTCTCCAACGTGAACCACTTGATGAAGGGATACATCAACAGGGCCGGGCCGATCGTGCCCGAGTCGATGGCATACGCATGGATTTCCCCGCCGTTCCAGTACGGAACGTAGGATCTCAGTCTCGGATACACCTCGCCGACCTTCCATATCCGGAAGATGAATGACGGATGATCGTCGCGCGTGAGCAGGGTCCAGCCACTGTTCAGATACAGCGCATGGAAACATCGCGCCATGGTCACCACCAACAGCGCGGCCAATGCGTAGGGCAACCATCGCCTGGGTCGGATGAAGATCGGAACCAACAGCGCGGCGACTACGAAGTAAGCCACGGCGATGGTCGAGCCGGCGTACAGATCCGGCCACGTGGGTTGGTTCCAGCGGAGGAAATAGAACCAGCGGTGATACGACCACCCGGTCATCAACGCCGCGAGCATCATGACGGCCAGCACCGCGCCGGGGCGCAGGGCGCGCGGCATCGGCAGGAACGGATACCGCTCGGGCCGCCACATCCGGGCCGCCAGGAGCAAGGGGCCGATCGGCGCCCATACCAGAAGGGGTAGAAGCTGTTCGGTCCGGATTACTTTGCCGCTCTCATGCAGCATCAGGATGATGATGACTGCAAGGCCGAAGGCCAGTATTCCGTCGAATCCCGGGGGTAGTGATAATCGTTTAGGACTGTTCACTGGGGATATGCCGTTATTATTTCATTATGAAGCGATACGAGATGGGGATCAATGACAATTGCGACGGGCTTGCGAAATTCCGGCGGACGGCTATGGTATCCGGACTATGCAACGTCAATTTGAGGATCTTCGAGCCAGCGAGCTCTACTGTCCGAGATGCAAAAC
>CAYRPR010000264.1:0-4286 GCA_964425945.1 uncultured Verrucomicrobiota bacterium
CGCCCGATTTCCAACAAAAAATGCAAAAATCAGCAACTATTTCTCCGTCCCCTCCTGTATTGACACGGGCACGTCCGGGCCAATAATAGCGGGACTATGAGCGAATCCCTGTTCGAGATCCGTGCGCCAGGCGTTGATACGGAGAAAATCGTGGCGGCTATCCGCGAGACGGTGGCCCGGAAAATGGCCGACGGGGCGTACGCCGACGCGCGTGTGGCCCGGGCCGAACGCTCCAACCTCGCCCGACTCCACAGCGAGAACGAGTTCCTGGAATTCTATCTCCGGTGCCTGCACGATGCCGTGCATGTGGATATCAACGATTTCGCAATCCGTGAACGGCGACGCGGACTGGGTCCGCTCCTAGTCCTGCTTAAGAAGACGATTTGGAGCCTGCTGAAGTTCTATACCTATCGCCTCTGGTCCCAGCAGAATCAGGTCAACGGTCTGCTGGTCACGGCGCTGGAGGGGCTCGACCGCAAGTACCAGTCCCGCATCCAGGAACTGGAGAACCGGATCAAGGAACTGGAGTCGCGTACCGGGAAGTCCTCCTGATGGCCACCGCGCAACGCATCGCGTTCGTCTGTCCCCGCTTTTCCGAAGGCGCCACCGTGGGCGGCGCGGAAACCCTGCTGAAGAACCTGGCCGATCGCGCCGCGGCGGCGGGCCGCACGGTCACCTTTCTCACGACCTGCGCGCAGAATCATTTTACGTGGGAGAACACCCTGCCGCCCGGTCACAAGCGCGTGGGGCAACTGGACGTCCACTATTTCCCGGTCAACGACAACCGCGATCTGGAAACTTTCCTGCGCGTGCAGGAGGCGATCAGCCGCAGCGGCGCCTTCACGATCGATGAGGAGCGGGCCTGGATCCGCAACAGCGTGAACAGCGACGCGTTGATCGAGCACCTGCGGACGCAGGGCGATGCGTACGACCGCATCATCATGGGGCCGTACCTGTTCGGATTGGTATTCTTCGCCGCGCACGTGCACCCGGAAAAGACCTGGCTGGTTCCCTGCTTACACGATGAGCCGTTCGCCTACCTGCGCATTATGCGCGAACTGTTCGGCGCGTCGGCCGGGTTTCTGTTCAATACGGAGCCGGAACGGGACTTGGCGCAGCACCTGTTCGATATACCGGACGCGAAATGCCATATCGTCGGCATGGGCCTGGAACCATTTGATGTCGCGCCGGATGCGTTCGCCACACGGCGGAACTGGAGCGCGCCGTATATCATGTACTCCGGGCGACGTGAACCGCTGAAGGGCACACCGCTCCTCCTTGATTACATGACCGCCTTCCGCCAACGGACCGGCCAGGATATCAGACTGTGCTTCACCGGCAGCGGCCCGATCGAGCCGCCCGACGAATTGGCGCCGCATGTGACGGATCTCGGCTTCGTGTCCGAGCAGGAAAAGCGCGAGGCGATGGCCGGTGCGCTGGCTTTCATCCATCCGTCGGTCAACGAAAGTCTCGGGATTGTTCTGCTCGAGGCCTGGCTGGCCCGTACCCCCGCCCTCGTTCACGCGGACAGCGCGGTGCTGAGATGGCAGTGCCGCCGGAGCGGCGGCGGTCTGTGGTTCCACAATTACCCGGAGTTCGAGGAGGAATTGCTTCTGCTCGCACGTAACAAGTCCCTGGCGAATCAAATGGGCGAAGCCGGCCGCACGTACGTGAAAGAGGTCTACGCCTGGCCCGCGGTGGAACAGCGCCTGTTCCAAGCCTTGGATGGGTAAAGCGCGATGAAGGCCATTCACCAACTGGTGGCCGGGTTCAGCCGGGGCGACGCGATCAGCAACGAGGCGATCGTGATGCGCGATATTTTCCGGTCGTGGGGTTATTCATCCAACATCTATTCGGAAACCCGCCGCATCCTGCCCGAACTCCGCCATGAATGCCTCGACGCCGTCACGGCGCGCGCCGATTTCAGGCCCGACGACGTCCTGCTCCTGCATCTCTCCATCGGATCAGATATCAACGATATCTTCGCCGGCCTGCCCGGGCGAAAAGCCATTCTGTATCACAACATCACGCCCGCCGAACATTTCCGGGGCATCCAGGAATCGATCGCGCACCTGCTGGCGCGCGGGCGGGATCAGGCGAGGCGGTTGTCCAACGCGGCGACGGTGGTCATGGCCGACAGCCGGTACAATGCCGACGAACTGGCCGGATGGGGATATTCCCACCCGCAGGTCCTTCCCCTTGTGCTGGATCTGAAACGCCTGCGCGACAAGACGGACCGCGGGATGACGCGCGCGCTGGACGACGGCCTGGTCAACGTGCTGTTCGTCGGCCGCTGCGCGCCGAACAAACGCATCGAGGACGCGCTGGCGGCGTTTCATTATTTCCAGAGATACGTCGAACCGGCCTCCCGTTTCATCCATGCCGGCTCGTACGCGGGATTGGAGTCGTATCACGCGTATCTCGTGACGCTGGCGCGCGAGTGGCGGCTCGAAAACGTGATCTTCACGGGCTCGATCCGCCAGGCGGAGTTGAACGCGTGTTACCGGTCATCCCACCTGTTTCTCTGCATGAGCGAACACGAGGGATTCGGCATACCGCTGATCGAGAGCATGGTACACGACCTGCCCGTGCTGGCCTATGCGACGGCCGCCGTGCCGGAGACGATGGACGGGGCCGGCGTGCTGTTCCACGGGAAGGAAATGGATCAGATCGCGGAGATGATGGGCAAACTGGTTCATGACGCGCCGCTCCGGGGCGCGATTCTGGGAGGTCAACGGGAACGAATTCAGCGCTATGAAGGGCGCGACCTGGCCGCCGAGCTGCGCACATATCTGGCCCCCTTACTGTAAATTTTCCCCATATGATGTAGAGTGGTACGCGATGGCCGAACCGACCCCATCCAGAAATGCGCCTTGTCCCTGCGGCAGCGGGAAGAAATACAAGAACTGCTGCATGGGGAAACGCGTGTTCTCCGCGAGCTCATCGGGCGGATCCCGGAGGATCTGGCTGCTGATCGCCGCCTGCGCCATTATCGGGCTGGGCGCATGGGCCTGGACGAACCGGACGGAAACGCCGCCGCCGGTCGCGCCGATGGAATCCACCGGGCGCACGCCGCAACCATACGAATACGACCCGGTCAACGATCGCCACTGGCACGCGGGCCACGGACATTGGCATAACGGTCCGCCGCCCATCGGCCTGCTCGCGCCGGAAACGGCTCCGGCGACGGCGCCGGCCGCCACGCCGCAACCGTACGAGTACGATCCCGCGCAGAACCGGCATTGGGACCCCGATCACGGCCACTGGCACAATGGCCCGCCCCCGCCCCGCGACCCTGAACCCTGATCGCGGCCGCTGACGCCTTCTTCACGATTCCCTCCCGTCCAGCGCCGCCCGGACGGCCCGGGCCAGGTCGGCACGGCTGAACGGTTTCTGAACTATCGTATACCGTTTCGGCGACATCCCGGCGCGCGCCAGATGATCAGCCGGATAGCCGGACGCGTACAACACGGGAACGTCGGGACGCACGCGCTTCATCTCCTCGGCGACTTCAACGCCGCTCATGCCGGGCATGACGATGTCCGTCAGGATCAGGTCCACGCGACCGGCATAGGTGCGGGCCACATCGAGGGCCTCCGCCCCGTCGCCCGCCTTCACCACCGTATAGCCCAGTTCCTCCAGTATGTTTACGGTCACTGTGCGAACCCGCGGATCGTCCTCGATAACCAACAGGGTTTCCGTGCCGCCGCGTATGTCATCGGCGTCTTTTGCGGCAGGCGCCGCCGTCCGGTTTTCGGCGAGCGGCAGGTAGATCCGGAAGGTAGTCCCGCGGCCGGGCTGGCTCCTTACGGACAGGGTGCCCTCATGTTGTTTCACAATGCCGAATACGGTGGGCAGTCCCAAGCCGGTCCCTTTCCCCACCTCCTTGGTCGTGAAGAACGGCTCAAAGAGCCGGTGAATATGCTCCGGCGCTATACCGGAGCCGTCATCGGTCACACGGATCACCGCCATGGGCTGGTCGGTATGTTTGTACTCATCAAAATAGATTTCAGCGGTTGACGTATGCGGCTTCCCGATCGCGCTTTCGATGGTAATGACACCCTGTCCGGCAATGGCGTCGCGCGCGTTGACCACCAGGTTGAGCAGGACCTGTTCGATCTGTCCCGGATCCGCGAAGACAGGCAGGTCTCCCTGGCGCAGGATGTAGTCCATCTGGATGCTCTCGGGCAACAGGCGATGCAGCATCTTCCGCATGCCCCGGATGACTTCGTTCAAATCCAGGTGTCGCGGCGTGCCGACCTGTTTGCGGGAGAACGACAACAACT
>CAYRPR010000265.1:0-4267 GCA_964425945.1 uncultured Verrucomicrobiota bacterium
GCCGCCGGCTTCCCCCGCCCCGGCGTCGGCGCCGGTAACGCCGCGTGAAATTGAAGTGCCCCCCGCGTATCAGCCGGTGCCCCGGCGGTGAGGACGCGCCCTACTCCGGCCGGCGCGGACGGTCCGTTAGAATCAGCTGATCGCGATTGGCGAGAAAATCGCCATGCACGAGCGGGAAATCGGCGGGCAGGCGCCCTTCCAGGATCGGGAACCATTCGCTGTAGCGTCCCGTCATCAGGGACCGCACATACGGTTTATCCCGCGTGATCGACGTAAAGTAGATGCCGGATATGCGCCGCGTATAGTCGTTGATGTCATAGAACTCGTTGAGCGTCAGCGGCAGGAGCAGTGAACTGCGGTTCCCGTACCAGGCCGTGGCCCACGGCATGTCCGTGCAGAGCAATTCCTGCGGGCGCATCAGGCTCGAGGAATACTGAATGAAGCGCGTGAAATACGGCGGGTATGGAATGCTGGCGCGCGGCGGAAGCAGGCTGAGGGCCATCGGCAATCCGCTCAGCACAAACAGCGCCGCGACCACGCCCGTATTCAGCAGTTTGACTTTCAACTGCAATCGTTCCAACAACAAGACAAAGAAGGCGAGGCCGTACAGGATCACCAGCGGCCAGAACACGTTCATCAGGCGCAGGGTATACTCGCCGAAGAGCGCCGCGATCAGCAACAGGAGTACCAGCGCCAGGGCCAGGCCCCAGCGCAGGACGTGCACATCGAACCGCACAAACCGGTAGAAGAACGTAACCAGGAACAGGCTGATCAACAGCCCTTCGCCGAGGTTGCGGAATCCGTTCTGGTAGAAAGACTTGAGGTTGGTCATCCACTTGATCTGCAGGGCGGAGACCATTGACGAGTATTCGATTTTGGGCGCCAATGCGCGATCGAAGCCATCCTCCTCAAACAGGTAGGTCCCATTTATCGCGCCATAGGGCGCGGCGCCGAGCAGGGCGCCGCTCACCAGTTGATTGCGCGCCAGCCAGGGCGAAATCAACAGCAGGAAGGCCAGGACGAAGCCGATAGCCCAGATCCAGCCCCGCTTGCCGATACTGCCCCAGAGGATCGCCACCATGGACGGCAGCAGCACGATCGCGCCGTAGCGGGTCAGGAAGGCCAGCGCACAGAACAGTACACAGAACGAGATCGGGACCAGCGCGCGCCGCACCTCCTGGGTTTCCTGGATACGGGACGAGGCGATGACCGCCGTGTAAATCGCGCCGAGGACCCAACAGGTTAACATGGACAAGCCCAGACCGGAGATGCTGTCGAACCAGACCATGTCGCTGATGAGGTACATGGTCACCCCCATGAAGGCCACCCGCCCGTCGAACAGGCGGCGCCCCAGCAGGTACGTCAACAGCGCGGCGATCAGCGTGAACAGGTGGTTCAGGATCACAATGCGGGTGTCCGGCCCATAGATGCCGCCCGCCTCCACCGCCGTCGGTTGCGTCGGGAACTGCGCGCGCGTCAGGGCAAACCAGCCGGCCAGCATGGCGGGATAGACCGGCGGGTGCAGGATGTCCGGATGGACTTCGGCCTGAAAGTCCTTGCGGGGCGATTTCTCCTTGAGAAACCACATCGTCGACGGGCGGATGGCTTGCGTGACCAGCGATTTCTGGGTCATCAGGTTCCGGCCCAACTGCGCGTATTCCATCGCCTCCGCATCCTTCAGGCCGCGAAACTGCGTCGCCGTGTACAGCAGAATGACGATGAAGATGAACAGGAAGTAGAGGCTTATCTTGATGAGGAACAGGCCGATGCCCACATCGACGTTGTACACCAGATCCTGTATTCTTGATTCGAATGGTTTGGCCGCCATATCTGCTCCTGTCGTCCCGAATTCGACAAAGGACGGTATACTACGTTGGGGGAAAAGCCACATCAACGCTTAAAATTCACGCTGGCTGTCAGGTCCGCAGGCCGTATTCATTCAATTTGCGGTGCAGGGTTCGCCGGCTGATGCCGAGCTGCCGCGCGGCCCGGGTCCGGTTCCCCTTGTTGGATTCAAGCGCCTTGATGATCAGGTTCCGCTCGGCCTCCTCCAGCGACAACGTCGACGGCGACGCGGCGGACGAGCGACCCTGCATCGATTCCCGGACGGAGGGCGGCAGATCCCGCAATGTCAGCTTGTTCTGGCGAGCCAGCACAACCATCCGCTCTATGACGTTGCGCAGTTCCCGGATGTTGCCCGGCCACGCATGGGCCACCAGCGCATCCAGACAGTCGGGTGTCAGGCCCTCGACCTGCTTCTGATTCTCCCGGTTGAACTCCTCGAGAAATCGCTGGGCCAGCAGGGGGATATCCTCGCGCCGGTCGCGCAGGGGCGGCAGATCGATAATGACCACGTTGAGCCGGAAATAGAGATCCTCGCGGAATTTCTTCTCATCGACGAGCTTGCGCAGATCGCAATTGGTGGCGGCAATCAATCGCACATCCACTTCCAGCGAATCGCGCCCGCCCACCCGCTCGAATGTGCGTTCCTCGAGTACGCGCAGAATCTTGACCTGGACGCTGGCATCAATCTCGCTGATCTCATCCAGGAATAGACTGCCGCCGTCGGCCAGCTCGAACCGTCCGGGCCGCCGTTCCGTCGCGCCGGTGAATGCGCCCTTCTCATGTCCGAACAACTCGCTCTCGAGCAGGGTCGGCGTCAACGCCGCGCAATGAACGGCGACGAACGGGCCGCTGGTGCGCGGACTCAACCGGTGAATGGCATGGGCGACCAGTTCCTTTCCGGTTCCGCTCTCCCCCTGAATCAACACCGTAGCCCGGGACGGCGCAACCTGGCGGATGGTTTCGAATACATCCCGTATGGCCGGCGACTGGCCGATCATGTTCTCCATACCGAACTTGGAATCGAGTTGCTCCCGCAACAGGCGGTTTTCCGTCTCCATTTCCCGGGCACGCAAGGCCCGGCGAATCAGGATATCCAGTTGATCGAGATTCACCGGCTTGGTCAGGAAATCATACGCGCCGCGTTTCATGGCCTCGACGGCCATCTCAATACTGCCGTACGCGGTGAGCAGGATGCACACCGGCTGGGGCGACCGGGCCAGGATGCGCTGCATCAGCGTCAAACCGTCCATGCCCGGCATGCGCAGGTCGATCAGCACGAGGTCCACGGCGCGGTCTGACAGGAGATCGAGCGCGCGCTGTCCGTTTTCGGCCAGCAGGATGTCGTACTGGCGCCCCAGCGCGCGGGCCAATCCGTCCCGCGTGCTCTTCTCGTCATCGACAATCAGCAGGGTGTCCTTCTTCATGTGTCGCCCGGCTCCTCCTCGCCGGCCCGGTGCGCCTTAAGCAGGCGAATTCGTCGCTCCTCGTTAGGCAGATACAGGATGAAGGTTGTGCCTTTATCCGGTTGGCTGTCCACCTCGATTTCACCGCCGTGCTCGCGGATGATGCGTTGGACGATCATCAGGCCCAGGCCGGACCCTTCGGCTTTCGTCGTGTGGTAAGGCTCGAATATCCGCCCCAGCTCGCTCGGATCAATGCCGCGCCCGGTGTCCCGGAACGCCAGCGCCACGAAGCGGTCGGAGACCGATGTGGTGATCTCCAGCATGCCGCCGTCCGGCATCGCCTCCATCGCGTTCTTGATGACATTATAGATCGCCTGCTTGATCTGGTTCCGGTCGACGCGTACCGGCGGCACGGCCTCGACCGGGGCCTTCTGCTCGATCCAGATACCGCGCCCCTCCAGTTCGTGTTTCAGGAATGTCAGTGACTCCGCCAGCAACTCCTGCACGCTGGCCGCTTCAACGTGCGGCTGTGTGGGCCGCACGGCGCGCAGGAACTGATGGATGATCTGGTCGAGCCGACCGACCTCCTTGCGCGACACGTCGACCAGTTCGCGCAGACGGGCCGCGGGCTCGGAATCCAGTTGATCCAGTTCGCGGTTCAGCAATTGCAGATGGATGTTGAGCGAGTTGAGCGGGTTCCCGATCTCGTGTGCGACCCCCGCCGCCAGCAACGTGATGGCCTGGAGCCGCTCCGACTCGATCGTATCGGCATGGTGTTTCCGCTCGTGCGTGACATCGCGCAGAATGACCACCGCGCCCTCCTCGCCGGCCGTGACGACGGAAAGCGGCACGACATAGAAATCCAGGAATCGGTGTTCGGGATAGGTCAGCTCAATTTCCCGGCTGACCATGCGGGACCATTCGCCTTCGTCGAGATTGAGCACCAGATCCCATTCCACTTCGCGGAGATACCGGCCGATCGGCTGTCCTTGGGCACGCGCCATATCCATGCCCAACAG
>CAYRPR010000266.1:0-4258 GCA_964425945.1 uncultured Verrucomicrobiota bacterium
ATGAAGTTCTCGCCACGATCGCCCAACGGAAGTACGGGCATATCCAAATGTCCGGCCAAACCTTTGTTTAGTTTCTCGATATTGGCCTGGTCACGCGGGGGGATATAGAGATCCCAATCCATTGTTGTGCGGGGCATGCCTTCCAGCCGCATGGCCTGGCCGCCGATGACCAGATAACGCACTCCGAGATCGTTCAAGCGCTGAATCAGCTCTTCCATTTTGCATCCTGTTGTACGGCCACTTGCTCCAGCAAGGCGCGCTTCCACGCGTTGAATTCCTCATAGGAGTTGAATTTGCGCGAGCCGAAATACGGCAGGACAGGCGGCGGCGAAGGCGGGTAAATCCGTGATTCACGCGCCCATATCTCGAACTTGGCGTTGTAGTCGTCCGTGTACTTCATATGCATACAGTATACTTGGGTCGCGCATTTTCGCCATTCCAAAAGCCGGCGGCGCTTACCACGGCGGGGCGGATCGGAAACGCATTTCCTCATCGCGCGTCGGATGCATAAACGCGATTTCGTGGGACCATAACGCTATCGGCTGACCGGCCACCCCATGATCCCGGCCATAACGCTGATCACCCGCCAGTGGACAACCGATCGCGGCCATCTGGACCCGGATCTGGTGCGGGCGGCCGGTATGCAATTGGATGCGCACCCGGCTGATACCCTCCGTTGATGATTCGACTCGGTAGTCAAGCAACGCCCGCTTCGCGCCGGCCGTATCGCGATCCGCGACGCGAACGATATTCCTTGCCCCATCCTTCAATAAATAATGCTCCAGCGATCCCTCGCGCGGGTCGGGGCATCCAAGAACCCGCGCCAGGTATATTTTCTGGAACGTGTGCTTGCGAATCTGATCACACAAACGCGCCGCGCCTTTCGACGTCTTGCCGAATACCATCACGCCGCCGACCGGGCGGTCCAATCGATGCACCAGACCGAGAAACACGTTGCCCGCTTTGCCGTGCCGTGCCTTCAGATCCGCCTTTAACAGGGACAGCAAATCCGGATCGCCCGACCGATCCGCCTGTACCGGGATGTTGGGCGGCTTGATGACCACGAGCAGATGGTTGTCTTCGAAGAGTATGGAGAAAGTGTTCAGTGTTCAGTGTTCAGTGTTCAGGTTGCCAACGCGCGAAGGTGCCGCAGGGCAGGATGAGTTTTGTTCCGGAAACCGGCAAGCCGACCTCGCCGGACGTGATGTTCCCCTTTAGAACAAGTCTCAGCATGTTCTCCGCAACCGCCGCGGAGAATCCGGTCGTGTATCCGTTGATCAGGACGAACAACGGTTGCTCGGACAGGATGGCGGCGCATTGCTTCACCAGGTCGTACAGCGTGTCCTCCAGCTTCCACAGTTCGCCGCCGGGCCCTCGACCGTAGGACGGCGGATCCATGATAATGCCGTCATAGGTCCGCCCCCGGCGCTCCTCGCGCTGGATGAACTTGAACACGTCGTCGGTGATGAATCGTACCGGCCGGTCGCCCAGCCCGGACAGGTGCAGGTTCTCCCGTGCGCGGCCGACCATCCGTTTCGCCGCGTCCACATGGCAAACCGACGCGCCGGCCGATGCCGCCACCACCGTGGCTCCGCCCGTGTAAGCGAACAAATTCAAAATACTTACCGGCCGTCCGACCGACTTCACCCGCTCCATGATCCAGGCCCAGTTCACCGCCTGTTCGGGGAAGAGACCCGTATGCTTAAACCCTGTCGGCTCAATGTGAAACGACAGGGATCGCCACGTAATGGACCACTGCTTCGGAATGGATCGTCGGAATTCCCAGCGGCCGCCGCCCGATTCACTGCGATGGTAATGCCCGTCGGCCCGCTTCCAGTCCGCGATGGGCCGGCTACGCGGCCAGATCGCCTGCGGGTCGGGCCGGCGCAGGATAACCTCGCCCCAGCGTTCGAGTTTCTCGCCGTCGCCCGCGTCCAGCAGTTCAAAATCCTTCCAATCCGTGGCGGTCTGCATAGCGGGGCATTCTATTTCCAATGATTGGAAAATGACAGCCCCACTTTTTCCAATCGTTGGAAGTTTTTGAGCGCGGACTTCCAATCATTGGAAGCCGCCCGTCAAGAATTTCTTCGTATTTGCATTCTGCACGGTCTTTCGACACAGTTGGGGCATGAATATCCATTTTGATCCATCTCATCGACGCGGCTGGTTCAACCGCCTGACTCATATCACCTTGCTGACCGCGCTGGTCCTGGGCCTGTCGGCGCTTTTCGGATGCAAGCGGATCACGGAACCGGAAGAGCCGGAACACGCAATAAGGGTCGTATCGTGGAACATCCAGTGGTTTCCAGGCCGGTCCCCGCGCGCCACGCCGGAACAGCAGGCGCGGCACAAAAGCGATGTGAAGAAGTATCTGCCGCGACTCCGGCCCGACATCCTGCTGTTGCAGGAAATCCGCAACAAGGACGCCGCGCAGTTCCTTGTGGATTGCGTACCCGACCTGGAGTTGCACGTGGTCACGGCGTTCATGCGGGCGGAGGAACACCTGTCCCAACAGATCGTCATCGCCAGCCGATATCCGGCGCGCGCCGGCTTCATGGAGGTTTTCACGGATATCTATTCCGACCCGGAGGAAACCCCCTCGCGCGGTTTTGCGTTTGCCGCGCTCGAATCGCCGTTGGGCGGCACCCTGCTGGTGTACGCGGTGCACCTCAAGAGCAATCTGGGCGAGCCGGATGTGAATATCGCGATCCGCGAGGAATCCGCGCGGCAGATCCTGCGTCATATCGCCGAGATGACGGAACAGTATGCGGAGTACGGACCCATCTCGGTGCTCGTAGGTGGAGATTTCAATCTCCTGCTGGAACGCCCGCACATGGCGCACGAGCGCACGCTCGACCAGTTTACCGAGCAGGGCTTCCACTGGACCTGGGAAGGCGTCCCCGTCGAGCAGCGGGCCACCTGGCCGGCGGCCGGCGAATTCATGGATGCGTGCTTTGACCATATCTTGACGCGCGACCTGCCGATCGCGACAGCGGAAGTCATGCACAAGCCCGCCGATCGCTACAGCGATCACCGTCCGGTCCTGCTCCGCCTTCCCCTCCCCGTGACGGAGGAAGAGCCGGTTACCGGGCCTTGAAAAGCCGCGTGGCCAGCCGTCGCCCTCAATCGCGCGGCGAGGAAATCGCCAACAGCATCAGTCACGGCGTCGCGCTGATCGGCGTGCTGACCGGGGTGCCCTTTCTGATCCTGAACGCCGCGCGCCACGGGGATACGGGGTACCTGGTCGGGGTCTGCATCTTCAGCGCCGGCATGGCGCTGTTGTACCTCGCGTCCTCGTTGTATCACGCCCTGCCGCCGGGCCGGGCGAAACGAGTGTTCTGGGTGGTGGATCATTCCGCCATCTTCCTGCTGATTGCCGGAACCTATACGCCCTTCACGCTCGGAATTCTGCGCGGGCCGTGGGGATGGACTTTGTTCGGGCTGGTCTGGGGCATTGCGCTGTCGGGCGTGGCGCTGAAGGCGTTCAGCCGGATCTCCCACCCCGTCGTTTCCACGGGCCTGTACATCTTCCTGGGTTGGCTCGTGGTGATTGCGATCCACCCGCTGTACCAGCGCGTGCCGCTGAACGGCCTGCTGTGGTTGCTCGCGGGCGGACTGGCCTACACGGGCGGCGTGGTGTTCTATGTTTCGAGCTCACGCATGCGGTACGGCCATTTCATCTGGCATGTGTTCGTCATGTCCGGAACGGTGTGCCACTACATCGCGGTGCTCCGGTACGCCCTGTGACGCTCAGCCGTACGATCCGATATAGACTTCGAGCTTCAGCGTGATCAACGGCGCGAACCGGTAGTGGTCTTCCTTGAAGAAGTCGGCGCCGGGCTCCAGTCCGATGTACAGCCAGTCGCGGTGGACGCGTTGCCGGTACCGGAAGCGAATGACGTATTGGTCCGTCACCGTTGACGGATGCGTATGCCCCCGCACGCCCATCAGCAGGGACGCGCTTCTCCGCTCGCTCAATGACACGAAGAACGTGGCAAACTGACTCCAATCGACGCCCTGGCTCAATTCCGACCATACGACCGCCGAGGTCAATCGAAAGGCATAATCGTCCAGGATCGGCCGCTGAAATTCCACTTGCGACTTCTCACCGAACCCGTTTTCCAGATCCCAGAACAGGCTTTGCGCGAACTGTGTGCGCCAAATCTCGAAGGGCCATCGGAAGCGCGCCTTCAGGCGGGTGCGCGGCGTCGGCTCCGGCCGGAAGCGCATGCCGCCGGAAAGCGACAGATCCCGTTGC
>CAYRPR010000267.1:0-1963 GCA_964425945.1 uncultured Verrucomicrobiota bacterium
ACGACGCGCACATCTTCTGCACGCCCGAACAGGTCATGGACGAGATCGGGCGCACAGTGCAATTCGCGATCGGGATGTGGAAGGCGTTCGGCTTCACGGATATTTCGGCGTACCTGGCCACCCGTCCCGCCAAGGCCGTCGGCGACGAGGCAAAATGGAAGCAGGCGACCGACTCGCTCGAGGCGGCCCTGAAAGCGCAGGGCATCCCGTACGAGGTGGATGTCGGCGGCGGCGCGTTCTACGGCCCGAAGATCGATCTCAAGGTCAAGGACGTGATCGGTCGCGAGTGGCAGATGAGCACCATTCAGTTCGATTTCAACCTGCCGGAGCGCTTCCAGCTCGCCTACGTCGGCGAGGACGGGCGCGATCATCAGCCGTACATGGTGCACCGGGCCCTGCTCGGCAGTATGGAACGGTTCTTCGGCATCCTGATCGAGCACTACGCCGGGGCGTTTCCGCTCTGGCTGACGCCGGAACAGGTCCGCGTCCTGCCCCTGACCGAACATCAACTGGATTACGCGCGCGAAGTGGCCGATGAACTGAAACGCGCCGATTTCCGCGTGAGCGTGGACGAGCGGTCCGAGAAGATCGGCGCGAAGATCCGCAACGCGCAGTTGATGAAGATTCCTTATATGCTCATCGTCGGCCCGAAGGAAGCCGAGAGCCGTCTGGTCGCCGTGCGCGCGCGCGTCGACGGGGATATGGGCGCCATGTCGCTGACCGAGGTCATGGCGCGCCTGAAAACAGAGATCGAGAACAAGGGCCGTGCGGAGCCCGCCGCGCCGAGCGCCGCTCAGCCCGTGAACGCGTAACCATGAAAACCGCAGGAGGTACCTATCCGTACTCAGTCTAACATGCCCCGGATCAATCATCGTATCCGCATCCCGGAGGTGCGATGCATTGATGTCAATGGGAATCAGATCGGCGTCGTCGCCACTCGTGAGGCCTTGATGCTGGCGGAGCGAGCCGGACTGGATCTGGTTGAGATATCGCCGACCGCCCGGCCGCCGGTATGCCGTATCATGGACTACGGCAAGTATAAGTACGACCTGGAGAAGAAGGCCAAGCAGGCCAAGAAGCATCAGGCGGCGACCAAGGTCAAGGAGATCAAGTTCCACCCCAGCGTGGATACGCACGACTACAATACCAAGGTCCGCCACGTCCGGGAGTTCCTCGAAGACGGACACCGGGTAAAGTGCACGATTTTCTTCCGCGGACGCGAAGGCGCCCATCGGGAACTGGGCTTCGACCTGATCCAGCGCGTCATCCAGGATATCTCGGACCTCGGCGTGGTCGAACAGGCCCCGAAGCAGATGGGCCGCATGATCATGACCCTGCTCACCCCCAAGCCCGCCGGGAAATAGCCCCCTCTCCACGCCGAATTGAAGTAGAACGGCGCTCCGCGCCGTCCCGACCATGTCGAGGAAGATGGGCGGCGCAGAGCACCGCCCTACGGATGACGCAGGAGTCTGTATGGCGCCTGAAGACAATGAACCCATGTTCCGGGCATTGGATCCGCATCAGCCCGTCGGAATATACCACCGCCATTTACCGCATTGGCGTCAGCAAGGTGCATCGTATTTTGTAACCTTTCGCCTGGGCGATTCCATCCCGAAACGGGTTCTACTCACATGGCGCCATAACGATGACACTTGGATGCAAGCCAATGGCATACACGGCCCGCTATCGGATCCATTGTGGAAAGCGAAATACGAGACCCTGCCGGATAGCTCGCAAAAACGGCGTGAACGGCACGTGTCGCGGCGACTTCATGTCGAGCTCGACCAATGTCACGGATCATGTCTATTGCGAAGTCCCGAGATCCGCCGCGTAATCGACAGCGCCTTACAGCGCTTTGATGGTGAGAGGTGGTGGGTTGGCGATTATGTCATCATGACAAACCATATTCACGGGCTGTTTCAACCTATGGACGGGCCTGAGCTGGAGCAAATCCTTGCCGGGA
>CAYRPR010000267.1:1973-4237 GCA_964425945.1 uncultured Verrucomicrobiota bacterium
CCTCGATCAAGGGGTATACTTCGACACGTCTCTCTCTATCGGGTGTCAAAACCGGGACATTCTGGCAACAGGAGAATTATGACCGGCTGGTGAGGAATCGTCGCGAACTGCAAGCTTGGCGAAACTACATCGAGCAGAATCCTGTACAAGCGAGATGCCGCCGTGATGAATACACCTTGCATCTCTGCACTTGGCTCAATGACAAGTAGGACGGTGCTCCGCGCCGTCCTGACCATGTCGAGGAAGATGGGCGGCGCCGAGCACCGCCCAACGGCATGTGCGCCCGTGTTACCAGTCTTCGGAGCGCGGGTGTGTCCCGTGCGCGAAGCGCATCGGAACCACCCGCCGTCGATACCCCCACGCGGTCATTCCCGTCACGGGCCTGGTTGTCTGCGGCATATATTATCACCTGATAATATTATCACCTGAGAATATACGCGTTCGGCACCCGCAACACTCGTCACCCCTTGTCGCCAGGACCGGCGGGCCGTTCTTCCGTACCCGTATCAGAGCAGGTCAAAAGGACTTCTAATGCCGACACCGGTCTGTCGAGCCGTATGCAGATAGATCTCCGTCGTGGAAATATCCGCATGCCCCAGCAGATCCTGCACGTCGCGAATTCCAACACCGCTGGCCAGTAGATGCGTCGCGAACGAATGCCGCAACGTGTGCGGCGAAACCCGCTTGTCGAACCGCGCCTTTTCCACGGCCTTGCGGATGGCTTTTTGAAACGTCACATCCAGCACATGATGGCGCCGGATGATCCCGGTGCGGTGATCGCGAAGGAGCGACCGCGATGGGAAGAACCAGAACCAGATAAACTTCTCGCCTGCTTTCGGCCATTTGCGCTCCAACGCCTCCGGCAGTTCCACCCCTGGCAAACCGGCCTCCCGGTCCTTCCGGTGCAGTTCCCGCAGTCGTTCCCTGTGTGTGCGCAATACCGGTTCAAGCTTGGGCGGGATCATGGTCAACCGGCTTTTCCCGCCTTTCCCGAACTGTATCGCCAGTTGTAGCCGATCCAGGTCCACATCCTTGATGCGCAACCGCAGGAGTTCGGTGAGACGAAGCCCCGCCGCATACATCAGTTCAGCCATCAGCTTATAGGTGCCCGAGAGTTCCGCGAAGAGCCGCCGGCATTCATCCTGTGTCAGCACGGTCGGGACTTTTCGTCCGCGCCGGGAGCGGGCAAAATCGCTGAAATCGCCGGGGTCGCGCCGGAACACCTCCCGGAAGAGGAAGACCACGGCATTCAGCGCCTGTTTTTGAGTGGCCACGGAAACCCGCTCCCGTACGGCCAGATCGGAGAGCCATTGACGAACATCCCGGTGGTCAAGTGATTCGATGGGTTTGTTGTTGCACGCCGCGATGAAGCGCCGGCACCAGCCTCGATAGGTCTTTTCGCTTTTCCAGGCCAGATCCTTCTCGCGCAGACGGCGCACCAATGCCCGCTCCCAGGGCGGACCGCCGATATCCGCCTTTCCGGATGGCGGCACATCATTCATTTCATAAGCGCGATACTCGCCAACTCGGTTCGTAACGGGTTTGTATTTCGACCTGTCATCCGCCGGAGGGGTTGTGGAGGGTGCCGGGCTTTCGGAGCTTGGACGGAGAGCCCGCATGCGCTTGACGCCCTCCGCATAATACCAGCGAAGCGCCTCTTGTCGCAGGGCAAACTTATCCGGGTGCAGGTACGACTTTTTCCACGCCAGATGAGCCTTGAACGTTTCCGCGGTGGCCGCTTTACCGGTTTCGCGCAACCAATACCGGAATTTGGTAATGGCCTCGCGATATGCCGGCCGTACCTCGGCGGGAACCCCGCTCAAAGCCGTCTGCCAGCCCTCAAAAACAATGGGTCGGTCATCCATTTCACATGCCCGAAGTAGGCTTTATGCAGGAATTCCAGCCCTCAACAACCCCGCCGGGGCATAAAGCCTACTTCACCATCCGGCATAAAGCCTACTTCGGGAATCTACTCCACGGACAAACCTGCCGGCAATCCCTTATTTTATAGGGGTTTGGGCTTGCTTTCATTGTCACCAATGGACATGCTCAATTAAGGTCCAAACGTTAGGTCACGTGAGAATTTATGGAACGCGAAGTAAGGCTAATAACACTGTTCGGGTAAAATGGGAGGTTATAGCAATGGAATGGTTAATTTCGATGGGACTTGGAACTCTGTCCGGGCTTGTGCAATATGTTTTTGCCTACGAATATACCCTATTGCAACGCCTCAACTGGCATATGGCAGTTCGAGGCTATTTCCA
>CAYRPR010000268.1:0-4205 GCA_964425945.1 uncultured Verrucomicrobiota bacterium
CTGCCGGGCTTATCCTTCCGGACCAGAAGTACTTGCGATCTGACCGCCAACAACGTGGACGAGAGCTGTGTGCGCACTTGCTCCTGCTGGTCCGTCGGGAACGCGTCCACGATCCGGTCCACCGTGCGCGCGGCGCCGGTGGTATGCAGGGTGGCCAGAACCAGGTGTCCGGTTTCCGCCGCCGTGATCGCCGCCGCCATGGTCTCCAGATCGCGCATTTCCCCCACCAGCACCACGTCCGGGTCCTGGCGCAGGGCCGAACGAAGGGCCAGGCTGAAACCCGGCACATCCACACCCACCTCCCGCTGCGTCACCACACTCTTCTGATGGTGATGGTAATACTCAATCGGGTCCTCAATCGTGATGATATGGCAGTCACGCTCCTGGTTGATCAAGTTGATCATGCTGGCCAGTGTCGACGTCTTGCCGGATCCCGTCGGCCCGGTGACGAGGATCAGCCCGCGCGGCTTGAACAGCAGTTCACGGACCTGCGGCGGCAATCCGATTTCATCCAGCGTCATGAGTTTGTGCGGAATCAACCGCATGACAATTCCGTAATGGCCCTTCTGGCGGAAGACGCTGACACGGAAACGCGCCAAATCACCAAAACCAAACCCGAAATCCGCCCCCTGGTGATCCGATACACGCCGGCGCAAATCCTCGTCGGTGATCTCCTTCATCAAGCGCTCGGTATCTTCGGGTTTCAGCGGACTGGTCTCCAACGGATGAAGACTTCCGTTGATGCGAAGCACGGGCGGGACGCCGACCGCCAGATGGAGGTCCGATGCATTCTCGTCCACGACGAGTTGCAGGAGATCATTCATCGCAAAGGCGACATCACTCATCAGGCCGAATCCCCCATGGTTACGCGAAGCACCTCGGACAGGGTCGTCATGCCCGCGATGGCCTTGCGCAGTCCGTCCTCGCGCAAGGTTCTCATGCCCAGCTCGCGCGCCTTGATTCGAAGCTCCGACGCGGACACCTGCTCATAAATCATATGCCGCACCTCGTCCGTAATGACGAAGATCTCAAAGAGGCCCCATCGTCCCTTGTACCCCGTATGGTTGCAGTCGTTACAGCCCTTGCCGCGATACAGCTTGGCGGCCCGGATCTGTTCCGCGGCCGGACCGAGCAGGCGCAATTCCGTGTCGCTCGCCGTGTATTCCTCCTTGCAGCTTGCGCACACCTTGCGAACCAGACGTTGCGCCATGATGCCCCGCGTCGACGAGGCCACCAGAAACGGCTTCAGGCCGATGTCAATGAGGCGCGTCACCGCACTCGGCGCGTCGTTGGTATGCAAGGTGCTGAACACGAGGTGACCGGTCAGCGACGCGTTGACGGCAATCTCGGCCGTTTCCATGTCGCGAATCTCGCCGATCATGATGATGTTCGGCGCCTGGCGCAGGATGGAGCGCAGCGCCGCGGCAAAGGTCAGCCCGATATCGGAACGCACGTGAACCTGATTGATCCCCGCAAGCTGGTATTCGACCGGGTCTTCCACCGTAATGATCTTGCGATCCGGACGGTTGATCTGGTTCAGGCAGGCGTACAATGTCGTGGTCTTGCCGGACCCCGTCGGGCCGGTAACCAGGATGATGCCGTCCGACAACCCGATCAGTCGCTCGAAGGTCTGCTGGTCGTCCGACAGGAAACCCAACTGTGGCAATCCCAGCATCAACCCTTCCTTGTCCAGGATCCGCATTACGATACTCTCGCCGTGACTGGCCGGAATGGACGACACGCGCAAATCGAGATCGCGTCCCATCACGTTGATCTGAATACGGCCATCCTGCGGCATGCGCTTCTCCGCGATACTCATGTTGGCCATGATCTTGATGCGGCTGACAATAGCGGCCTGCAGGCGTTTCGGCGGGCTTTCCACCTCGTGCAACACGCCGTCGATGCGATACCGGATGCGGAACTTCTTGGCCATCGGTTCCAGATGGATGTCGGACGCGCGACTGCGAAACGCCTCGAGAATGACCAGACTGACCAGCTTGATGATCGGCGCGTCGGCATCCGTTACTTCGACGTCCTCCCCGATGATCTCCTGCATGGTGGTCGTCGGGACGGCCACCGTGCCCTCGGTGATCTCCTCGAGCATGGAGGCGACCGAACCATCCTGCGTGCGCGGATAGTAGGTGTTGAGCGCGGCTTCGATCTGTTCGAGCGGCGCCACCACGCCTTCCACGTTGCATTTCAGTACGTAGCGCAACGAGTCAAGCGTTTCCACATCCAGCGGATCGCTGATGGCGACGGTCAGGGTATTATCCACTTTGTAGGTCGGAACGACCTTGTAGCGCCGGGCGACATCGCCGGGCACGGAGTCGATGACCTCCTGCTCGACATCGTGTCCGGACAGGTTGATGGTCTCCATGCCGAACTGATTGGCCAGCGCCTTCAGGATATCCATCCGGTCGGCGATATTCTCACGCACCAGAATGTCGATCACGGGCCGGTCTTCCTTCCCCGCGACCTGGAGAGCCGTCTCCGCCTGCCTGTGATCGATAAGGCCTACACTCTGGAGAATCTCGGCCACATATTCGTCATTCGGTGTCAACGACCTGATCTCCCGATATCAAAGGTACTAGCTGTTGTTTCAAGAGTACACATTGCTCCCCCGAGTGTCAACGCGCACCCGCACGATCAACCGGTTGTGTCGGCCGCGATAAGGCGGCTATTCACCAAGCTTCCGGCGTAGAATCTGGTTAACGATCTGCGGATTGGCCTTGCCCCGGCTGAGTCGCATGACCTGCCCGGTCAGAAACTGCAGCGCGGCCTTCTTGCCCTGGCGATAGTCGGCCACCGACTGCGGGTGGGCGGCAATGGCTTCATCCACCATCGCATCCAGCGCGCCGGTATCACTGACCTGGGCCATCCCCTTCGCGTCCACGATCCGTTTCGGATCGCCCCCCCGCTCGAACAGGATGGCGAAGACCTCACGCGCGCTGGGCATGTTGATCACTTTCTGATCGACCAGTTGAATCAGGTCGGCGAGATTCCGCGGCGTGACGCGGGTCCGGCTGATCTCCGTTTCGCTTTCCGACAAGCATCGCCTCATTTCGGTCATCACCCAGTTGGACGCGGCTTTTGGATTCTCCGAAAGGCGCGCCGTCTCTTCATAATAATCGGCGATGAACTTGTCCGCCACGATGACGCCGGCGTCGTAGTCCGGCAACCCGTACTCGCGCACCAGCCGTTCACGGCGATGGGCCGGCAACTCAGGCAGGGTGGATCGCCAGGCCTCGATCTGTTCCTCATCCAGCGAGACCGTCACGAGATCGGGATCCGCGAAGTATCGGTAATCATGCGCATACTCCTTGGATCGCATCGATCGGGTCACGCCGGCTTCGTCGTCCCATCGACGCGTCTCCTGCGTGATGACGCCGCCCTTGGACAATACGTCGATCTGCCGCTTGATTTCGTAGGTCAGGGAGCGATGAACGCCCTTGAATGTGTTCATATTCTTGATCTCGGTCTTGACCCCGAACTCCGCCTGATCCGCCGGACGCACGGAACAATTGATGTCGCAGCGGACGTTCCCCTCCTCCAGGTTGCAGTCGCTGATCCCGCCGTACAACAGGATCTGCTTGAGCGCCACCAGATAGGCAAACGCCTCATCCGCCGATTCGATTTCCGGTTCCGACACGATCTCCATCAACGGCGTGCCCGCCCGGTTGAAATCCACGCCGCTGGACGCCTCGAAGTGCAGGTTCTTGCCGACATCCTCTTCCAAGTGAATCCGCGTGATGCCGATCGATTTCTTTCGGCCGTCCACTTCGATTTCGACGGTGCCGCCGACACAGAACGGCTGATCATATTGCGAGATCTGGTAGTTCTTGGGCATGTCGGGATAGAAATAGCTCTTGCGATCGAATTTGCTCTTGCGGTTGATCGTCGAGTTCAGCATCAGGCCGGTCATGACCGTCAGTTTGACCGCCTCCCGGTTCAGCACCGGCAACGCGCCGGGATAGCCGAGACACACCGGGCAGACGTCCGTATTCGGGTCACTGCCGAACACGTTGGCGCATCCGCACCAGATCTTGGTGAGTGTCTTCAACTGCACATGCGTTTCCAGTCCTATGGTAACCTTGAAGTTCATGCTACGCCGGCGTCCGCTTGTGCCAGTCCGTCGATTGCTCATACGCGTGTGCAACGCGCAGGATAGTCTCCTCCTTGAACGCCGGACCGATTACCTTGAGTCC
>CAYRPR010000269.1:0-4197 GCA_964425945.1 uncultured Verrucomicrobiota bacterium
GATACTCGTGGCACATGGCGCTGCATTCCATGTGCCAGCCGGGCCGCCCGTCGCCCCACGCGCTCGGCCATCTATTCGGTCCGTCCTCCGGCTTGTGTGCTTTCCACAGCGCAAAATCCGCCGCGGATTCCCGCTCGTACTCGTCGGCGTCCTGAACGGCCGGCGCGTCACTCGTCGTAATTTCGCGTGAAGCGAGCTGGGACAACCGCCCGTACTGTCCAAACGACGCGACGCGGAAATAGACCGATCCGTCCGGGGCCCCGTACGCGTGGCCCTTCGCCATCAGTCCCTCGATGAGGCGGATCTGGTGCGCGATATCGCCGACGGCGCTGGGTTCTAAATGCGGCGGAAGGAGATTCAAGGCTTGACAGTCGCGATGAAACTGGCCCAGCCAGTAGTCCGTGAATTCCTTCAGGCTTTTCCCCTCGGCCTGGGACTGGCGGATGGTTTTATCGTCCACGTCGGTGATGTTGCGCACGTGGAGGGTGGGCAGGCCGGCGGCTTCGAGCATGCGGCGGAAGACGTCCTGCAGGATGAACGTGCGGAAGTTGCCGACGTGCGCCGGGCCGTACACGGTCGGTCCACAGCAGTAGAACCGGAATGTCCCGCCGTCAACCGGCACAAGCGGTTTCACCGCGCGCGTCATCGTGTCGAAGAGTACCGGCGTTGTCATGGCGCGTATCATTCAAGGAAGACCGGGGGAGGGCAAGGAAGAAGTGTTCAGTGTTCAGGTTTCAGTGTTCAGGAAGGAAGGCGGGCTGGAGCGGGTCTATCCTGAACACTGAACACCGAACACTATCTTCAACACACCAGGCTGGTGAAGTCCGAGAAGTCCGCGCGGAATCCGCCGGGCACGCCCTTGGCGATGACCGATACGGCGTCGTGGGAATGCAGGGATTCCAGGTGTGCGCAGACGATTTCGAAGTCCTTGATCCGCGCATCGGCGTCGAATTCCTTGTAGAGCAGTCGCGCGGCGTCCTCGACGAACTTGATGGCCACGCCGTTCATCTCCGCGAAGGCCTGTTCATCCTCGCGTTTGACCATCACCTGCGTTTCGGTCTGCAGGGCGCGCAGGCAGAGCGCGTGGATGTCTTCAATATACAGATCGGCGTCGGGCTTGCACTCGACAAACACGCGTGCCTTGCTGCGCTGGGAATGCGGGATGCTGTACACCCCGCGCACGTCGCGCGCATGCTCGGCCAACTCGGCGGAGCAGGGACAGGCCGATGAGTACACAAAATCGAAATGGATGATCTTGCGGAAAGTGCCGTTCGTCGCGATCCGCCCCTCATACGCGGCCGGATAGTACTGATAGCCCAGCAGGCCGCTTCGCAGACTCTTCTGAAGCATCGGATACGAGAAGCTCAACTTGATGTTTGCCTCGCTGGATCCGATATCCTTGCGATATCCATCGAGCACCTTCTGCAGGGTATGGGGAATAAATACCTCGTTCCGGAACTCATAGAAAGTGCGCATGATACGGGACATGTTGATGCCCTTCACCCCGGGATCGAGCGACACGGTGCCCACCACGCTGGTTTCGAGGGTGATCGGGTCGGCATCCGGCCGGGCAAAGGTCAGGGGCAACTTGAAATTGGAGACCCCCACCTGCTGAATGGCGACGCGGGCGCCCTGGATCGCGGCGTCGGAGGCATTCTGCATGTCGGGCAGGGATTCGCGATAGGCGTCCGTAACGGCGAAATGGGCGTCATAGGCCGGACGGTCGATAGCCGCCTCGTCGCCTTTGACCCCGTGCAGATACAGCGCTTTGTTCTTGGTCGTCATATCATGAATACATTAAAATATAATATACCGCACAACGGCCCGAAAGTCATGCTCTTATGTGTCACGGGAATCGCGGTATCCATTGCAGGCACGGGAATATAGCACGGGCGTATCGTTTGGCAATTCATAGTCGGCGCATTTTGCCCGATGGCCGGATGCATCCGGCGGATGGGCATGAGTAATAAATTGATTTGCAGTTAATTACAGAATAACGTGAACCGCATGCTCTATCTGTGCCGGGCCCGTCAAGCGGCGAATCGTTCAACGAGCCGGGGGCTGGAGAGACTAAACAACCAACATGCCGGGGGTTTATGCCATCACGCCATAAGACAATGAACGCCATTCTGCTATCCGCCCTGATCGGCGCGGCCGCCTGGGCGGCGCCGAATCAGGCCAGCCAGGTCACCGCGGAGTTGATGTCGGAGGTCCAGTCCGTTCAGCCGGGTCAACCCTTCTGGGTCGGGGTACAGCTGCGCATGGAACCGCACTGGCACACCTACTGGGTCAACCCCGGCGCCGCCGGCCTGGAAACGCGTATCGACTGGGACCTGCCGGACGGATGGGAGGCCGGTCCCATACATTGGCCCTATCCCGAATGGATCCCGTTCGGGGAATTCGTCAGTTTCGCGTATGAGCGCGAGGTGATGTTGCTTGTCCTGATTTCTCCGTCGCCGATGGCCGCAACGGGCGTGGACGCGACCATTACCGCCGACGTGACCTGGCTCGAATGCAAGGAGATCTGTCTGCCGGGTGACGCGCGCTTGTCCGTTACGCTACCGGTCCGCCGTGAAGCGGCTCGACCCAACCCCGAAACGGCCGAGCGATTTGCCCGGGCCCGCGAGGAATTGCCCCTGCGTGATGCGGGTTGGACACTTCGCGCTTACATGAATGATTCCACCATCCGTCTCCAGGCCGAGCCGCCCGAATGGTTTGAGGGCGAGATTCGCGATGCGGTCTTCTTCTCCGACCGGCCCGAAATCGTTCGTACCGCCAAACCGGTCTGGCGCGAAGAGGAGGGGCATTATTCCGTCGACCTGCAACGGGATACCCTGTTCAGCCATACGCCCGAACAGTTGACGGGCGTGCTTGTAAGCGAGTCGGGCTGGCGCGGCGCGGGTACTGAAAAGGCGCTCGCGGTCGATGTCGCCGTTGAACCGTTTCCGGCTGGGCGTGTCGCAACCGCGTCGGACGGCGTGCGCAATCTCGCCATGGCGCTGTTGTTCGCCTTTCTCGGCGGCATGATTCTGAACCTGATGCCCTGCGTGTTCCCGATCATCTCGATCAAGATCCTAGGCTTCGTGAAGCAGGCGGGGTCGGATCATCGCGGGGCGTGGGCGCACGGCCTGGTATTCTCGGCCGGCGTCATTGTTTCATTCTGGGTGCTTGCGGGCCTGCTGATTGCGCTCCGCGCGGGCGGGGAACAACTGGGCTGGGGATTCCAGCTTCAGTCGCCGGCGTTTCTGATCGGGCTGGCGGCGCTGCTGTTCGTGCTGAGCCTGAACCTGTTCGGCGTATTCGAGGTGGGCACCTCCTGGATTGGTCTGGGCGGCCAGGTGGGGTCGAGCGGCCACTGGACCGGCACCTTCTTCAGCGGCGCGCTGGCCACCCTCATCGCCACACCCTGCACGGCGCCGTTCATGGGCGCCGCGCTTGGATTTGCGCTGACCTTGTCGGCCTTCGAGGCGCTGATGGTGTTCACCTTTCTCGGCATCGGCATGGCGGCGCCGTATGTGCTCCTGTCGTGCAATCCGCAATGGCTGGGCTTCATCCCGAAGCCGGGACCCTGGATGGAAACCATGAAGCAGGCGATGGGTTTTCTCATGCTGGCGGCGGTCGTCTGGCTGGTGTGGGTCTTGTCCCTGCAGGCCGGCGCGATGGCGGTCTTCATGCTGGTGGCGGGCCTGTTTCTGATGGCCGTCGGCGCATGGATTCTCGGCCGCTGGGGGCATGTCGCGCGGGCGTTGCCGGCGCGCGTGATCGCGCGCGTACTGGCGACCGCGTTGTTGATCGCCGGCGTCTGGGTCCCGGTGCGTCATGTGACGGCCCGGGCGGAAACCGACGGCATTGTCTGGCAGACCTACAGCGGCGAAGCCGTGGAACAGGCCTTGTCGGAAGGCCGGCCGGTCTTCATCAATTTCACGGCGGCCTGGTGCCTGAGCTGCCTGGCCAACGAGGCCGTCGCGTTCTCGTCCGCCTCCGTGCGCGAGAAATTCAGCGAGTTGGATATCGTCGCCTTCAAGGCGGACTGGACGAATCGGGACGACGCGATAACGCAAGCGCTGGCGAGCTATGGTCGAAACAGCGTGCCGCTGTATGTGCTCTATGGAGCCCGCGGCGGCGCCCCGTCCTTCCTGCCGGAGTTGCTGACCCCGCAAATCGTTTTGGAATCGCTCCGCAGACTTGAAATCCCGT
>CAYRPR010000270.1:0-4197 GCA_964425945.1 uncultured Verrucomicrobiota bacterium
GCCGTCGAGCCCGACCGGCTGGTCGTGGCCCATTACTTCAATTGGTTTCATACCCCGGAGGGCCGCGGATCATGGCACATGTGGGAATGGAAGGGGCGCGGACCGCATCGGGACCCGAAACACATTCGCGCGGATGGTCGCCGAGATATCTCATCGGCGTACTATCCGTTGATCGGTCCCTACGAATCCTCGTCGGCGGACGTGATGGAATACCATATCCTCTCGGCGAAGCTCGCGGGAATCGACGGATTCATCGTGGATTGGTATGGGCGGCCGCATCAGGACGACCGGCTGATGAAACCCCTGCTCGACATGGCGGCCCGGCTCGATTTCCGCATCGGCGTCTGTTTTGAGGACAAGGCCATGTTCGGGTACGCTTACGCCGCGCGCAGTCGCGAGGAGGCCATCGGGAACGCGATCACAAATTTGATGTATGTGCTGAACGGGTACGCGACGCATCCAGCCTATCTGCATTTCGACGGCAAACCGCTCGTGGTGAACTTCAGCTGGACCAAGCCCGACGCCCGCTTGTCGTCGCAGGGATTCTCGGCCGCGGAGTGGAGCCGGATTCTGGGCGCCGCGCGAGAGACGCGAGATCTGTATTTCGTGCATGATTGGCATGCCCACGTCCATGCATCCTACTGGGAAGTGTCCGACAATGTGTATCCATGGCTGGACGTCAAGGGCGAGGCGCGCGACCGGTTCTATCGTCAGGCGCAGGAGCAATTGGAGCGAGGGCGGATCGATTCCGTCGCTTCGCTGGTGTTCCCGGGCTTTGACAACACGGGGGTGTGGGGGTGGGGCGACGGCCCGTACATCACGCCGCGGGAAGAAGGCGCATTGTATCGCCGGTTGTGGGAGGAGGCGCTGACGTATCCGGTGCGCCTGATGCAAATCGCCACGTGGAACGATTTCGGCGAGGGCGCGACGATCGAGCCGGCGGAGGAGTACGGGTACGCCTATCTGGAGATGACTCAGGAATTCGCCGCGCGATTGAAGGGGGAGGAAAGGCCCGATCCCGGAGTGCTGGATATGCCGCTTCGGTTGTACCGGCTCCGGCGGGCCGCATCGGCGGACATGCATGAGCGGCTGGACCGGATCGCAAACGACCTGGCGGCGGGGCGGACGGACCGGGCGCGGATCGCCTTGGACGCGATGAGAGAATAGAATCTGCTCCGACATTTCATCTGTAGTTCCGCCGCTCCGTCGGCGGAAGGATCGGGCCTATCCACAAACTCGACAAAACAGAGGCTTGACAGACGCAAAACGGTTTCGTAATGTTTACGGAAAACTATCGGGAGGTGGTCATGAAGCCGATGTGGATGCTGGTGGCGCTGGTGTGGGGATGGGCGGTGGTGGCGCAGGCCGATCTGGTGATCTGGTACGAGGATTTCTCCGATGTCGGAGATTGGCAGGTGATCTATGATCCCGGCGGCAATTCAACGATTACGTCCGACGGTAATGAGGGACTGCTCTACGTAGATGCCTCGGCGAGCGAAGCCGCGTTCGGCCCCGATACGGCGGTTGCGCCCTTCGTGCCGTTCGATCCGAATGAGAGCGACCAGTACACGCTGTCGTTCACCGTGGCCGGGCTGACGTTTTCCACCAGTTATGACCTCGCGCTGGACCTGTTCAGCGCGGCGGACGGCGGGTCATTCATCACGACGGTATGGCAGGTTTTTCCCACCAGCGGCACGAGCGTGGATACCGGATTCATCAGCGTGAACCTGGGCGACTACACCTTTGATCCGGCGACCACGCACCTCATGCCCAAGATCAACGTGCATACCGGGGACGGTGCGCAGACCGTCCGGTTCGACGACATGACCTTCACGCTGATCCCGGAACCGTCCGCGGCGGCGTTGTGGCTGCTCGGCATCCTGGCGCTCGGCGCCGGTCGTAAACATTACAGGCGGTGTGAGCCGTGAAGCCGCGGTGGTCCTGGCTCTGGGTCTGGGTGGGGTTGATCGGCGCGGCGGATGCCGCCGTCGTGCAGTTCGACATCGGGACGGCCGCCAACAAGGACGTGATCTACGAGGGCGGGGCGGGCACGCAACCGTTCGGCGAGAATCAGTTCGCGACGGAGGCCTTCGCCGTGAACGGGTACAACGATGGAACAACGACCGCCAACGGGTTGCCGGCGTCCGGCGTGCTGGCCAGCAGTCAGCCGGGTCTTGGAAATTACCAGTTGCTCCCGTTCAACGGAGCGAATGTGGTCGAGCTGTACACGCACAACTCGGGACCCTTTGTCAGTCATCTGATCGACATTCCCAATCAGCGATACGCCCAAATCGGTCTGCTGGTGTCCGCCGTGGAGGGCGACGCCAGTTTCACCATCCAACTGCACTATACCGACGGGACGGAGGTTGCTTGGTGGGAGGCGGATGACTGGTTCGATACGGGCGGGAATCTGCGGCCCAGCCAGCAGGTGATCATCAGCGGGATGGACCGGGTGAATGTGAATACGGGGCAGGTGGAGGATTCGAATCATTTCTCGTTGTTTGAGTTTCTGGTGACGCCGGATGCCGACCGGGTTCTGACCGGCATCACCATCGGCAATGACCCGAATCGCTGGCCAGACGATCAGCATCGTTGGGCCGGATTATTCGCCATGAACGGCCAGTCGATCGCATCGGTTCCCGAGCCGTCGAGCATGATGCTGATCGGCATCGGCGCGGTTCTCCTGCGGGGTTACCGCCTTTCGCGGTCGGGTCGCGATTAAAAATAGTGTGCCGGTTCGCCCGGCTTTCTTATAGTATGGCGTTCTGATGAAGAAAAAGAGCAGATCGCCCCAAGGCTCCATCTATGCCGTGGCCAAGGCCGCCGGCGTATCCATCGGCACCGTGTCGCGTGTGTTCAACGAGAAGCCCGACGTGGCCGACGACACGCGCCGCCTCGTGCTGGATGCCGCCAAACGGGTCAACTACATGCCGCGGATCAGCCGGCGCCGGCTGAATGTCGGGCTGGTGGTCGAGGAAATCGAGCACGCCAACCAGGTCGGATACGTCAGCGACGTGGTGTCCACGCTGGCGAAGCACATGGCGTTGCGCGACGGCGTGCTGGAACTCATTCCGATGAACGATCTGGACGCACTGTACCGCAACTATGTGCAGGGCGCGATTGTCATCGCCTTCGGTCCCGACACCGGGCGATTCCGCGACATTCGCAATATTCCCGTGGCTTTCATCAACAACCGGCCGGAGACGACGGAGCATCACATGGTCGCCTCGGACCATGCGCAGGGGGCGCGCCAGGCCGTGCGCCATCTGCTCAGGCGCGGGCACCGGCGCATCGGGTTTCTCGAGGTGATCGCGGATACGTGGGGCGCGCGGGAACGGTTGCGGGGATACCGGGAGGCGTTCAAGGAGCAGGGGTTGAAGCCACCCGCTGATCTGGTGTGGTATTGCGGGGGCGAGCCGGCGTTGCATGCGCTGGTTCCGCTCCTGGAAAAGAAACCCACGGCGTTGCTGGTATGCGGCGAGGATCTTTCGCTCGAAGTGAGCCGGTTGCTGTTGCATGAGCTGGAGGTGGATATTCCGGGCGAGTTGTCCCTGGTTACCTACGAGACCCCGCTGGTGTCGTCGATTCTGAATCCGCCTCAAACCACCATCTGCCAGCCCTGGGAGGATATCGGCCGTCACGCGGTGGACTGCATCCTCTCGAGTTTGGAAATAACGCCCGCCCGCCCCGTGCGCACGCTCCTGCCCAATCGCCTGGTGGAACGAAAATCCGTTCGGTCGCTCTGAGGCCCTTCCTGTTCGCGCTCGAATCGAGAACGAAGCCGATAAGGCAGAAATGATAACATTTATCACTTGCGCGGTCAGGGTCCGGCGTGTCATCCTGCCGGTTCGTTCGAACCATCGAAGGATTTCTAGTCATGTCCAAGGCCGTTCAGTCCGGATCGTCCGTAACCATCTATGACGTGGCCCGCCAGGCGGGGGTGTCCGTCGTCACCGTCTCCCGCGCGTTCAATAATTACCCGCACGTCAGTGCGCGGATGCGGACCCGGGTGCTCGAAGCCGCCCGGCAGGTTGGTTTCTCGCCCAAGCTGGTGGCCCGGCCCCGGCGTCTGGCCGTCGTGATCGGCCATCTCGACCAGTTGCACGGCGGCGATTACAAGACGAGCATGCTGATGCACCTGATCGCCTGCGCGGCGCGGCGCGGATATGCGATCGAATTCATCCCGGCCGAGGACGT
>CAYRPR010000271.1:0-4193 GCA_964425945.1 uncultured Verrucomicrobiota bacterium
CGATGTGACCATCGTCGGCATCTCCTACATGCAACTGGAGGCATGGCGGGCTCATTACTACCTGGCGGACCACGGTATCAGCGCCGAGGTCATCGATCCCATCTGGCTGAGTCCGCTGGATACCGACACGATTGCGCAGTCCGTCCGAAAAACCGGCCGGCTGGTCGTGGTGGATAACGGATGGGCGACCTGTGGCGCGTCGGCGGAGATCGTCGCGCGCGTGACCGAAGCCCTGCACGGGGACCGCTCCTTCTCCGTGCGGCGTATGGGCTTTGCGCCGGTCACCTGCCCGACGGCTCCCAATCTGGAGAATCTGTTCTACCCGAATGCGCGCACCATCGCGGCCGCCGCCCAGGATCTGGTCCGGGGACGCGCAACGGGCTGGATGCCGGATGAGCGCACCGATCTCAAGGCGATGGATTTCAAGGGGCCGTTCTGAACCATGTCATCCCGGAAAAAACAACGCGCGGCCGCCCGCAACGAAAACGTGACCCCGCCGCATGCCGCCTCGCATGATCCGGCGCCGGGACGTCCCCGCAAATGGCTCATACTGATCGGCCTGTTCGTCGCCGCCTTCATCGTCCGGGTCTACAAGCTGGGCGAAGCCGACCTCTGGGTGGACGAGATCCTCTTTATTCGCCTGTGCACGCCACCGATTACACTGTGGCAGGCATTTCTCGTGCATTACCAGCAGTTCCCGGTGATCGGCCACCTGCCTTTGCCCGCGGTCATCCAGAATGCATTTCTGTGGTTGGTTTATCCGACGTCGGAGAACTTGTGGTACGACCCCTTCTGGCAGCGTTTTCCCGCCGCCGTCATGGGAAGTATCAGCGTACCCGTCCTGTATTCACTCACGCGACGAGTATTCGACGAGCGCGTGGCCTGGTACTCGGCCCTGTTACTCCTCTTCTTGCTCTTCCCCGTCTTTTTCTCCCGCGAAGCCTACTACTACGCGCCGCTTCTGTTTTTCTTTCTGATCCAGTTGTATTATCTGGTCCGATTGCTTCCGAGCCGGGTTCCGCTGAGAAAGGACGTCATCGGCCTGGCGGCGGCGGGTCTCGCCACGGCCTATGCGCATCCCAGCGGCGTGCTCGGACCGTTATCCGTGCTGCTGGTCGTACTGGGCCTGGTCGTGCTGAAGAATCCCCTCAAGCGTCTCGCCGATTTCAGTTCCGGCCGTACGTTGGGTCTGGCGCTGGTTGCCTCGCTGGTCCCGCTGCTGGGCTTGCTTCCGTTCTACCTGCAGCGATGGAAGAATCCCGGTCAACAGGGCTTGGCCGGCGCCATACCCGTGCATGAGATGCTGGCCGACCTGGCCGGCAAGATGTTCATGGGCCTGCACGCGCCGGGGCTGATCGCCTTCGCCGTGTTTTTCGGTCTGGGCGTTTTCGCCGCGACTCGACCGGGATCGAATGCGGTTATGCGGCGCGTCCTGATCGCGATTCTGATGGTGTCCTTCACGGCGATTCTGATCGGCGTGCTGAAGACGCAGTATTCCAACAAGTATTTCTATCTCACGTTCGGGCTGTTCTACATGCTGCTGGGCGCCGGAATGGACGCCTTCAGCGGCATGGTGGCGGGGTCACGCGAATCCTGGACGCTCCACCGCGTGCGCGTGGGCGGCGCTCTGCTCGGCGCGTTTGTGTTGATCCATCTCTTCTTCTACCTGCCGCCGAACTATGCGCTGAAGGCCCGCGCCAAGAACTACCGGGCCATGGCCGAATGGTTGAACACGCACCTGCAACCCGGCCAGCCGTTCCTCATGGAAAGCGCGTATGACCTGCGCTGGGTCAGTGAGAACGGGTACTTCCAGACACCGGGCCTGATCGGCGCGGCGCCGTATGTTCACGGAGACATGGAGACCCTGTGGGAAGTGCAAAAGGACTTCCTGACCCGCTTTCCGGAAGCGCCGTTTGTCGAGGCCCAGCGCCATGGCGAGGTCTATCATGCCACGTTCCCGGTATGGACCTGGCCGCATGAGCATTACCGCCAGATGGAGGAAATCTGGAACTGGCCGATGTATCGATTGGTGAAGCGGGGCATGTACCCGCAATCCCATCCGCGCAGCACGCCTGAGGTCGAATACACGACGCGCATCTGGTACAATACGCCGGACGATCTGCGTATGATCGCACGTGAATCCGGCCATCCGGTCGTGTGGTTCTTCGAAGGGTGGCGCACCGTCCAGGTCGGCCAGCGGGGGCCGTACGCGTTCTATCTGCACGGCAAAGAACAGTTCCGCGGATTCATCCGCATGGAGCAAGTCACGGATCAGCCGATACGCGGGCAGATCCGGTTGCAGGGCGGCTTGGCCGCGAATGCGGCGTCCATGGATCATGCGCTGTTGCTGGACGGCCAGCCGATCTTCCAGGGGCGAAATGAAACCGGCATCGGCCTGGTCATCGAGTCCGGTGTGCTTGAGCTGGCGCCCGGACCGCATACGCTGGAATGGCGCGCGGCGGCGCGCGCGGATACCGGATTCCAGGCGTTACTGCTTGATCGTATCGATTTCATAATCGAGGATGACGCACCGCAGGATCCAAGCTCTTGAAAGTCCTGTTCTGCATACCCGGCCTGACCTGTCATCCCCATACGCGGCACACCCTGTTGCGCGCCCAGGCGATGGTCGACGCGGGGCTGGAGGTGCGTCTGTTCGGATATCCGCCCGCGCTGGATGAGCACGACGGAATCCGGCCCATGCCCTACGTGAGCGCCTTTGCCCCGCGTCTTTCCCGGATCAAGGCGCGGCTGGAACGCCGTTGGCCGATGGCGGGTGTGTATTGGCGTTTCATTATGGAACCCTTTGTGACCCAGTACGCCGGACTGCGGTACGCGCGCCGGAACGCGTTCGATATCGCGTACGTGGCCGATACGGAGCCCTGGCTGATGTTCCTGGCGTGGATCTTCAATCGCCCCTGGCGCAAGCGCCCGCTGGTCGTCGCGTTCATACCGGGCACCTTCTATATCCCGTCAGCCATGAAGGGGCGGCCCCTGTACTCGCGGGTGAAAGGCTGGCTCAATCAGGTCATGGCCTCGCGCATGCCGCGTCTGATGCCGGTTGTCTGTGACAATGAGTTTGTGTCGCGCGATCTCGCCCGCCGTCGTCCGGACCGCGTGCAGGTGGTCATGGAAGGCCACGTGCGCAAGGAGGTGACAGCCGATGCCGTCATGTCCGCCCGCCGCGCCCTCGGTCTGCCGCCCGGCGAGCGGATGTTGTTGCTGTTTGGCATTGCCACCCGCGCCAAGGGACCCGATATTCTCCTGCGAGCGCTGGAACACGTTGCGCCCCGCTTCCATGTGTTCATCGTGGGTAAGACCGGCGAGGAATGCGAACCCACGTGGGGCGATTTGACCGCCCTGAACGGGAAAGGGTGGGGCGACCGGATCCATATCGTACCGCGATTCGTGACCGAGGAAGAGAAAGATCGCTATCATCTGGCTTGCGATGCCGTGGTGTTTCCGTATCGCAAGGGGTATGCGACGTCCAGTGGCAACTTGCGCGATACCATCGATTACGGCAAGGCGAGCATCGTTGCGGACCAGTACTTGATGGGACAGATCGTGCGGGAGAGTCGGCTCGGCCTGCTGTTCCCTCCCGAGGATGTGGAGGGGCTGGCGCAATGTCTCCGGGATTTTGCGGATAAACCGGATGCGTGGTTCGATGAGATTCGCCAGAATGCCGCTCGTGTGGTAAAAGAGCGTTCCTGGGAACAGTCCGGTGTACTGTATCGGGACGTCTTTGCTGAACTGCTGAAGGAATGAAACACAAGGCCAAGAAGAAACTGACTGCGCCTGCGGCGCCACCCCAAGTGGAAACTCCGCCACCCGCGTGGCGTGAGTGGATATCCCGCCACGCGGTATGGTGCGCGTTGGCGGGCATCGTCCTGCTCGGCTTGCTTGTCTTTCGCTCGGTGCTGGTGCCGGGCCGCATTCTGTTCATGACGGATGACAACATCGGCGCGATGGCGCTCAGCAAGACGCTCGGAATGAGCCTGTCGGGGATGCTCTGGAACGATTCGGTACTCCTGGGCCTTGCCCAGGCATCACACATCACCTGGACGCCGATCCTGTTGGCTATTACACCGCTTCGGTTTTTTGCCAATTGGGGACATGCCATCACGCTCATCGCTGCGTCCGTGTTCCTGATGCTTTTTTTGCGGGAGCGCAAGCTGGTCTGGCCGGCTGTATGGGTC
>CAYRPR010000272.1:0-4187 GCA_964425945.1 uncultured Verrucomicrobiota bacterium
TACTCCGTGCAGTGCGATGGGCAGGATCAATCCGAGGTCGGAGGGACGTTTCTGTGCACGACGAAGGCCCGGGCGCGATTGCTCGAATGGCAACCGGCAACGGACGGCGGAATGTTGACGGCGGATCATGATGGCTACCAGCGTCTGTCCGATCCCGTTCGCCACCGCAGGACCCTGGTCATGAAAGCCGACCGCCTGGAGATCACCGATGAATTAAGCGGCGACAAGGAGCATCTGTACGAATTCCGCCTGCATTTCGCGCCAGGGTGCCGGGTCGAGTCCGACTCTGATAAATTCGCGGTCAAATGGGAGGGTGGCGCCCTACACATTTCGCGCGACACAGCGCTCGATTATCGCATTGCCCGCGGCGAAGCCGACGCCGGCTGGTATTCGCGCGGATTTAATCTGAAAGAACCGACTTCCACCCTGATCGGAACCTGCCGCCACACCGGCTCCCTTCAACTGCGCCACACGATCAGTATAGAAGGAACCACGGATGCACACGGATGAACACGGATTGAAGGAAGGGGAGATTACGGAGAAGATTATTGGGGCGGCGATGGAAGTGCTGAATGTCCTTGGACATGGATTTATCGAGAAGCCATACGAGAACGCACTGGCAGTGGAGCTGGAACTGCGGGAGCTTAAAGTGACCCAGCAACTTCGCTATGATGTGGTATACAAGGGCGTGAAAGTGGGCGAATATATCCCGGACTTGATCGTAGCAGGCCGTGTCGTTGTGGACGCCAAAGTCATAGAACAAATCACAAACCACGAACTTGGAAAGATGCTCAACTATCTCAAAATAACACATCTCCCTGTCGGCTTAATCTTGAATTTCAAACGTTCGAAACTCGAATGGAAACGTGTCTCCCTCTAACAACAATCCGTGTTCATCTGTGTCCATCCGTGGTTCAAACCGTGGTTCCATCTTAATTATTGTCGAGAATCTGCCCGTGCCGCTGGACCGCCGGGTGTGGCAGGAATCGTGCGCTCTGCGCGATGCCGGCTACGAGGTAACCGTCATCTGCCCGCGCATGCGGGGATATACCACGCCCGAAGAGAAGTTGGACGGCATCCAGATCTACCGCCACTGGATCAGCAGCGAAGCCGGCGGCTTCTGGGGTTTTCTGGCGGAATACGCTTCCGCCCTGTGGGGCGAGTGGTGGCTGGCGTGGAAAGCATGGCGACGGCACCGCTTCAAGGTCATCCACCTGTGCAATCCGCCCGACCTCCTCTTTCTGGTCGCGTGGCCGTTCAAGCTGTTCGGCGTGTACATCATTTTTGATGTACATGATCTGTGGCCGGAGATGTTCGAGGAAAAATTCAAGCGGCGCGGCCTCATGTACCGTCTCGTGCGCTGGGCGGAGCGCCTTACCTATGCCTGCGCCGATGTCGTGCTGGCCACGAACGAATCGGTGAAAGCGGTCGCCGTTGGGCGCGGGAAGAAAAAACAGGATGAGGTGTTCGTCGTACGAACCGCGCCCAAGATCGGCAATCTGGACACACCTCCGGACGAATCATTGAAGAAGGGACGGCGTTACCTGGCGGGATTCATCGGCGTCATGGGCGACACCGACGGGGTGGATTATCTGCTCGAAGCGAGCCGGATCATCGTGAAGGAGCTGGGGCGGGAGGATGTGCAGTTCCTGCTGATGGGAACCGGACCGGAATACGAATCACTCAAGAAGAAACGCGACGAGTACGGCCTGACCGAGTATGTGGACATGCCGGGCCGCGTCTCCAACGAATTTCTGTTCACCGCCCTGCAGACGATCGATCTGGGCGTGGCCTGCGACCCGATCAACGGGTACAACGATCATTGCACGATGAACAAGACGCTCGAATACATGGCGTTCGGGAAGGCGCAGGTCATGTTCGAGCTGAAGGAAGGACGCGCCTCGGCGCGGGAGGCCGCGGCGTATGTCGCCGAGAATTCAGCGGGGAAACTGGCGGCGGAAATCGTGCGCCTGCTCGACGATCCGGTCGCGCGCGCGCGGATGGGCGAATACGGCCGCAAACGTCTGCGCGAAGAGTTGAACTGGGAGCGCTCCGTGGAGCAACTGCTCCGGGCGTATCAATCATGCATCGGCACGGAAACACAATGACCGGCTGCTGCGCAAACCCACCCCGTGAAAGCCCCGCGGGCGATCACCTGTGGTTGCCGCAGCATGAACATCGCCGGCGACACTGTCGGCGGGCAGGCTGGGTCTTCTCTCTTGGAGCGCGGGTGTGTCCCGCTTCGGGACCGCCCGCAGTCGGCGAGTCCAAGCGCCGGCTTCACAGACAGGAATCGGGCAACAACCCTTTAACCCGTTTCCCGGGAGGCGTCCTTACACGGCCTCGATACGGTCAATGATCTGTATAAAGAAGTCGGCGGACCATGCGTCCAACGATCGCGGATCACGGACAAACCGCGCGACTTCACGCCGAGCTTGTTCCACATCAAGCGTCTTAATCGTCTCGACCAGCTTCGCCAACAGCGTCGGGCGGTCGAGCGGAGCGGCGCCGAGCCAGTCTCCGGACTGGCGCATGCGCTGTTCCAGGTGGGCCATCCGAAGACGGGGATGACGGCCAAGAAACCAAGTCAGGTCATACCAGTCCCGCCCCTTGACCCGGTTCTTCCATTTGCGACACAGAATGGCATGCATCTTGCCGGCAAAGAGATCCGGCAAGGCATACGACCTGACCGCAAACGGGATCGGCACGAGCACCGGATGACTGACCGTATGGAATCCGCCCGGCGGGTCGGTGTCCACTTCCAGCTTGATCTTGAGGACTTCGCGTGCGTGCTGGCGATCCAACACATCGGGACCGGCCTTGACCACGATCAGTTGGTTGAGGGTGTTGGCCTTAACGAACGCCGATTCTATGCGCGTCCGCGGGGTCTTGGTCCGGGATTGGAACTCAACGTCGAAACCGAAGCTTGCGAGTTCGCGGCGCAAGGCGTTGCCGTAGGGCGCCAGGGAGAAATCCGCGTTCGGCTTCAGCAGGGAGAAATCCAGATCTTCGGAATAGCGGTCCAAGCCGTGAAGTATGCGCAGGGCCGTACCGCCGTAGAATGCCGCATGTTCAAAAAACTTGCTGCGCCACAAACCCAGCAAGGCGAGTTGCTGGAGAATCTCCCGCAGGGCATTGATATAGTCATCCCGCGTCCGGCAGGTATAGGTGTCGAGCATCTGTCGGATGGCGTCGTTCACGACGAGTCCCGGGTGATGCGTTGCAGCGCGCGGATCAGCATCGCAATTCGCCTCGATCGGTAGGCGGAGGCAATGCGCTCGAGCAATTCGCGGTCGAGGGCAACAAGGCGAGACGGGTCAATACGCAGATCGTCGAGCAGGTACACACGGTAGTCAGCGAGACAATCCGGCTTGAACCGCTTGTCGCACCACACCTTGTCGGCGAGGGCCTTTTCCGGCGAAGCCATCAGGTACCTCGATGGCGCGTCGCCGCCCAACGTGACGCCCGATTCGTATCGTCCACGTCCAAGCGGGCGATACGTGAAGACTCCGAACGGGGTCTCAAACCGCCGCGCCTTGCCCGTCGTCACCGAAGTGACCTCTTCCACCCGCTCGGGAATCAATCCGTGGTAATCCAGCGCAAAGTCCAAACTGACATAGGACGGCCCGTAGATCAGGTTGGCCAGGTGCTCGCGAACGATGGGGCCCCGTCGATACCGTTCACCCACGACGTAGAGCCCCTTTCGCACCCGCACCAAATCGCCCTTTGCCAGCAAGGCGCCGATACGATCCCGCGGCTTCGCGTAGGCCCCCAGCATGGAGACCACCTGCTGGTAATCCACGATGTCCTGCCCCAACGTGCGAGTGATGTCCAAAACGATATCCATACCGAGAATATGTCATATTTAATCCGCTATGTCCAGAATAAATGGACATAATGGAACAAATACCGCTAACATTTGATCGTGGACCCGCTCGATCGCCCGGCACAATATAACGATTCGCTCGCGGCATGACGCCATAGTAGACGCTTAGAGCCGCGAATCGCCACCCAAAAGAGCCTCTAAGACCCAATAACCGCCACTTTCACATCCGTAAGTCATTGATGCTCTAAAGAAACCTGTGGTCCGACCCTGGCTCCCAAAATAATTCAGGCCCGTTTCCGCATCATGCTCCTTGCTCGAAAAACCGAATCGGGGCTGGTAACTGCCCGTACTCGTGATCGGG
>CAYRPR010000273.1:0-4172 GCA_964425945.1 uncultured Verrucomicrobiota bacterium
GCGCATGAAGACCCTGCTCAAGATACTGCGCCTCAGCGCAATCGGCGCCGCCGCGGCGGTTGTTCTGGTTTTTCGCGAGCCGGACGATGTATCCGGAACCACGGATGCTTTCCTGGCGGCGATCCGGACGAATGATGTCGCCGGCGCGATGGAGCATCTGTCCGTGGAGTTCCGTTCCGATGTGGATGAATCCGCTTTACGCGACTTCCTCTCCCGGAACGGACTCCTGAATTTCAAGGAGCCGAACGGCGACACTCCGCATGTGTTGGGTCGGCGCGCTACGCAGGATCTTTCCGTCAGGACGGAGTACGGCCAGCAGGCGCCGATCCGGCTGACCTTCGTCCAGGAACGGGCCGGCTGGAAAATCTACTCGTTTCACCGATTGGCTTCCGGACTGATGGCCGACGGCGCGGACCCTCGGGCCCCGCGCCCCATGGAACTTCATATGCTGGTCCAGCAGGTTATGACGGACTTCGCCCTCGCGATCCGATCCGGCAACATGGCGGATTTCCACGCCACGCTTTCGGCTATGGGACAGGGTCAGTACAGCGTGGACATGCTCAACGACGCGTATGCCCCGATCATGAATGCGGGTGTGGATCTCACGGTCATCGTTCAGGTGGAACCGGTCTTCGAGGGCGAGCCCCGGATTGATGATCACGGCATCATGACCGTAGCAGGTCACTATCCGTCGTTCCCTCGGCATGTCTTCTTCCAGCAGTCCTACGTCCATGAGGGCATCCGATGGAGGCTCGTCGGCATGAACATCAATATCGAGTGAGTGCAGCGCGCGCAACGTAGAAGCGGCATCCTGCCGCTTCCCCTGGAGGGCATCGGAGAGCGGCGAGACGCCGCTTCTACCTAGTGCTCCGTGATGCCATCGCCTTGACTTGGTTGGGCGGGGCGTTATGTTACGACTTCCAATGAAGAACAAACGAATCCATTCGTCTGTCGCAATCGCGTGCGCCCTGTCGTTCGCGGCCTGCTCCGATGAGGCGCCGCCGAAGCGCTACTACCAGGAAGTCGTGGTCCAGGCGCCGCCGAGCGCGTCGATGGATCCGCACGCGGGAATGGATACGAGCGCCGGCATGCTCGCGCCGCCGCTGACCGCAGCGCCGCCACCGGCCCAAGGCCGTTCCATCATGTGGGAGATTCCGGAGGGTTGGGTTCAGCAACCCGGATCGGGGATGCGGTTGGCGACCCTTGTCATCCAAACGGAGGAGGAGACGGCGGAATGCACGCTGATCATTTTGTCGGGCGACGTCGGCGGCTTGGACGCCAATATCCAGCGCTGGATGGGACAGATAGGCCTGCCGATACCCCCCGCGCCCGAATTTCGCTCCTATGTCAATAATCTCACCCGCTTCGAGACGGTCGGCGGACATTCAGCCCTCCTGATTGATTTCAATCCGCTGGTACAAGACGATGCGGCGCTATCCACGCTGGGCGGCATCATCGAGGTGGGCCCGCTGACGCTTTTCATCAAGTTGACGGGATCCAAGAGATTGCTAACGGCCGAATACGACCGGTTTGTCGAGCTGTGCAAGTCGGTCCGTTAGCGGGATAAATTCGAGTATCGAAATCCGAAACAACAAGGAATTAAGGAAAACGGCAGGGCGAATATGTTAAGGGTCTGTTTAGGCAATTCGTATTCTGGATTTCTGAATTTATTTCGAATTTCGTATTTCGGATTTCGGATTTTCCGCAGGAATTGGGGGTCTTGATCATTATCCGCATCCTCCAATTCATCCTCTCCATCCGGTTGACGGTCGTCTGCCTGCTCCTGCTCGCGATCCTGACGACGTGGGGCACGCTGTATCAAGTGCAATACGGCCTGTATCAGGCCCAGCAGACTTTCTTTTATTCCTGGTTCGTCCTCGCGTTCGGCCTGATTCCGTTCCCGGGCGGGAAACTGGTCTTGTGGATCCTCTTCTTCAATCTGCTCGCCAACATGGTGCTTCGCTTCTCGTACGGCCCGCGCCATCTGGGCATCGTAACCTTGCACATGGGCCTGCTGATCATGATGGTCGGCGCCTTCTTCACGCATCGGTACGGCGAGGAATCGTTCCTGTCCCTGATGGAAGGCGAGGGGTCCAATCTCACGTCGTCGTACCATCACTGGGAGATTTCCGCGTGGCGCGATCGGGGCCCGATTCGCGACGTGGTGGCGGTCGATGCGGACCGCCTGCACGACGGGCACGTGATCGATCTGCGCGATGAGGTGGGCTTGGAACTGCGCGTGGATCAATACGCGGCCAACGCGGACGCCTTCGCCGCGCGCGATCCAGGGGTCGATGCCGGCATTCTCAACGCGACCGGTATCCTTCGTATCGAGCCCAAGCGCACGGCGCACGAGCCGTCCGAGAACGTGCCCGGCGGCGTCTTCACCGTGACCGACGCGTCGGGCCGTCAACAGCGCCTGCTTCTCTTCGGCATGGACGAGCGGCCGACACCCGTCGTCAATGCGGACGGCGAATCGATCTTTCTGACCTTGCGCCGGCAACGGCATCCGCTTCCCGTTCTTATCCGGCTCGTACGCTTCGAGAAGACGTTCCATCCAAACAGCCAGATTCCGCGCAGTTTCGTGAGCCACATCGAAGTGGACGTACACGGCGTTATTCGCGATGTGATCGTCGAGATGAATCAGCCCTTCCGATTCCAGGGCTACACCTTTTATCAGGCGTCTTATGCGGATCTCGAAAGCGGGGCGCAGGTATCCACGTTCGCCGTTGCGAAGAACTACGCGCGCCTGTTGCCGTACATCGGTACCGCGGTCACATTCATCGGCCTGGCCATGCACTTCCTGATAGAATTATACCGGCGACGATGGGGAGGGGCGACCTCATGAAACGCGCCTGGATCATCACCCTGATCATGCTGTGCGCCGTCTCCGGAAAGGCCGACAGCCTTTTGCCCGACGGCATGACCTCGCTGGACGAGTTCAACCGGATCGCCGTGCTGAGCAACGGCCGGAAGATGCCCCTGCACACTTTTGCGCGGCTTACGCTGATCCAATTCTCGGGCCGCGCCGCCTATCAAGGCGCTCCGGCGGAGCAGTGGCTCGCGCAGGTGCTGTTCAATCCGCCGGCGACACTGGAACAGCGGATATTTCTCATCAATCATCCCGGCGTGGTTCAGGCGCTCGGCATCGACGAACAGGAGAAGCGGCGGTACAGTTTCGCGGACCTGCACGAGAAGATGCCGCGCCTGAGGGAACTGGCCGAACGCGCCGCGCGGCTGGAGCAGGGCGACCAGTCGGAGGTGGAAACGGAATTGATCCGCCTCTTCGCCAACGCGAGCAACTACCTGGACCTCTTCAAGAGCTTCGAGTTCGCCCGTCCTCATCCGGATTTCGCCATCGAGAACGAGGAATTGCGGCGCCTTTTCGGGTTTCCGGCCGGCGGCGCATCGTTCAGCTTCGCCGACATCTTCTTCCATGTCGGGCGGTTGCAGGGCGTAATCGATCCGCTGGCCGATAAGCCGCAGGAGGAATGGACGGAGTTGGAGCAGGCCGCCTTCTGGTTGTCGAACAACCTGTTCGTCTGGGCGCAGCGGTACCAGGGGCTGCCGTTCACCATCATTCCGGTCGCCATGCACGGCGAGGAGTCATGGCTCGCGCCGTGGGACACCATCGCGCTGGGACTTCGCGACCCGGACCTGCAGAATGCGGTGCGCGCATTGACGGATATGTCCCGGGCCTATCGCGAGGGCCAGCAGGTGGAATTCGACATGGCGGCCAAGGAATTCCGGCGCATCATCCACAACCAGCTCTCGGATGATCGCGAAATGGAGTATCTCGCGCTTGAAGTCCTGTTCAATCGGCTCGAGTTGTTCCGCGGCGCCCGCCTCTTCTACTTCTTTGCGTTCCTATTGGCCTTCATCTCGTTTCTCACCCGTTCACGCTGGCCGATCCGCATTGCGCTCGCGCTGCTGATCATCGCGTTGGGGCATCACACGGTCGGGATGGTCATGCGGATGCTCATCATGGGCCGTCCGCCGATGACGAACCTCTACGCCACATTCATCTTCGTCAGTTGGGTCAGCGTCGTGCTCGGGCTTGTCGCCGAGGGATTCCAGCGGAATTCCGTCGGCGCACTGGTGTCGAGCGTGTCGGGCGAGATTCTGCTCGCCGTGTCCGAACGGTTTTACCTGCAGGGCGACACGATGGGGCA
>CAYRPR010000274.1:0-4145 GCA_964425945.1 uncultured Verrucomicrobiota bacterium
GGATTCGCCGACTACGACAGCCGCGGGCCCGGGCTGGTGCGGACCTGGGGTGAACTTTATACGGACGGCGACGGTATGGCCGATGACTGGGAGCTTCGTTATCCGGGCATTCTGAGCCCGCTGGTTTATGACGGTCATCTGGATCCGGATGCGGATGGCTGGAGTAGTTTTGCCGAGTTCATGGCGGATTCCGATCCGTCGGACCCGTCCAGCGTGCCGCGTCCATCACTGCGGTTCAATATGCACTATACCGGCCCGAACAAAATGGGCGCGATTGTGGTGCATGCCTACAGCAAGCCGTCGATGGATGGGGTCCCGGATGCCCGCGGCACGGTTGGCGAATCGCAGGAGATCGCGGAAATACGGCTCGGATCGACGGATGCTCCCGGCACGGTTTTCTCCGGGGCGCTGACCTCGATTCCCGTTGTACCGGGATCCGTGCGCCTGCGCATAGGGAATAACCTGCATTATGAAGACACGGGTAGCGGCGTCTTGCGATCCGTGGGCCTGGTACCGGTGCGCTTCGGGCAGATCGACTACGAGACGGGCGACTGGACCGTGAACACCGCGCCAACCACGGTGGGCGGCGGAGTGTCGATATTCGCCGCTTGGGAGGTCTTCATTGGCGTCGGCTCGTACCCGTTCGAGGGCGGTGTGGCCATTACCAGCGGACACCTGCGCGAGGGCAATGCCTGGTTCTTCGTCTTCATTGACAACGACGAGAACGGTGAGTGGGACCCCGGCGAACCGGCCGGCCTGGTCCAGCAACAGCCTGTGAACATCGGCTGGGAAGACGTCCCGACGGTAAAGGTTGCGCTGACGGATCAACTGGTGGGCTATCATAGGTTCAAGTGGCCCGCAGTAGAGGGTGCGCTGAGCTACAATGTGTCAATCCGTCGCACGACGAGTGCCGGTCAACCTGTTATCATTACGAGGAATATGGAGGAGCGCAATTACTTCCATGAGGGTGATTATCAACTCGCGGGCCCCATCGGGTTGGAATCCGACGCGACTGATGGTCCTACTTATCAATGGTTTGCGGGCGGTACGAATGGGACGTTCACGCTCAACTGGACTGCCGCCCTTGCCAAACCACAGATAATAGGACCGGCGGGTCCTGTGGTGTTCGCAAAGAATGACTTCATCTGGTCCATGAGTACGACCAATGCGACAAGGTTTCATGTCCAGATTCGCCGCGGCGCCACCAATGGTCCCGCGGTGTACAACGAAGAGCTCCCGGCCAACTACAGATTCCTGAACGGTCAGTACATCTACACCTTGCCGTTGTACGCTGGCGACTACCCGCTGACCAACGGTGTCTATTACTGGCGCGTCAGAGCCGTGAATCCGCGCAAGACAAGTGTGTTCTCGGACTATGCATCCTTCGCGGTGAATCTAACCGATGCGCCAAACGGCTCGCACGCCATATCGGGTCATATTCATTATTTTGGAAACGCGCCGGCGACGAACATCATCGTACAGGCATTCCAGTCGCGTGGATTCAGCGGCGTGCCGGAAGCGCAGATCACGCTGAAGAATACCGGCCCGTATAAACTGTTGGGATTGCGGCCAGGCACATACCATGTCCGTGCCTTTATTGACCAGAATCCAAACAAGACGCTTCAGAATGCGGAAACGTGGGGCTTTGTGAAGGACTATATTTACGGTTCCGACTATGACGTCAAACCGATGGCCGTGCCGACCAGCCTGACCGGTCAGGATCTGGTTCTGCGGGATCGCGACACGAATCAGAATGGTATCCCCGATTCGGTCGAGTACGCCTTTTTCGGCTCACTCGACACGGATGCCGCACTATGGGATGCCGATGGCGACGGTCTGCCTGACTGGGAGGAGCTCTTTGTCTGGGGTACGGACCCCTACAACGTGGATTCCTCCGGTGACGGCCTCACGGACGGCCAGAAGGTGGCCCTTGGTCTCAATCCGGCCCGGACCGACTCGCTGGGCGATGGCATACCGGATGCCTTGCGCATCGTGTTGGGCATGAATCCATTGAATCCGGCGCTTCCGGTCACGGCCAATCTGCTGGAGATCCTGATGCCGATTGTGTTTGGTCCGACCCAGGACCTCATCACCTATGATTTCGATGCGGCGGTGACCAATATTTACACGAATATCACGGTCCACCTGCAGGCTTCGCCCAGTATGTTCCTGCCATTCCAGAAGGTGCCTGGATCGGACCGGGATATCTACGTCACGAACTGGTTCCTCGGACCTTGGGTATTTACCAATTCCCCGGTCCTGAGCCCGATGCAGTTCTATCGCATCGATTGGAAGATAAAGAACAATTGACAGCCGCCGGGCGAATAGGTCTTAATGCCACTGCGTAGTCTCAAACTGATCTGATTGGATGCACATATAATGAAACAGAAAAAGAGGCTGGCGATGCGTATATTGGGTTTTCTCCTTTTATTGGCAGGATTCATGGCGGTCACAGTCGGATGCGACTGGACAGCCGGCGGCGGGGTCGAAGGGTGGAATTCCCGGTTCAACTGGGTGAATTTCAGTGGGGTCTACCGAGGTATCGGCGGTGGGGTTCTTGTGACCGACTTCACGGCGACCCCCGGAACGCCGGGGGTGACGAATACGGTCGCCAGCGAGAGTGCGGGCACGGCCAATGGCGCCGACACGGTATTCAACGGTGTGGTAGCCCACAAGCCGGTTGTTCCGGGCTCATTCAGCATTTCAACTACAGTAGGGACTTTGACTGATAATGGAGACGGTACGCTTTCAGGGGGCGGGAAAACCGGTTCCATCGATTACGGCACAGGGGCCTGGTCCATTGATTTGGCGCCCAGCGTGCCGGTTGACGGTACTCCAATAGTCGTTAGCTATCAGTACACGGTGGCAGGCAGTACCGGCAGTGGCGGCGCGGGGCCGGGCAGTTCCGGCGCGTCGATATTCTCGTTCACTGTTTTCCAGGAAGGGGAGACGCTTTCGATCACGGATAATAACGGCGCGGTATACAACGGCAATATGGGCAGCATCCGTACCTCCGGCGGCATTGACCAGCAGGAGCGAGGGGGGACGCCCGTTCCCGGTTCGACGGTGATCGCGCAGTACAGCGCATCCGGCGTGGCGGCGTCCGGATTATCCGTGGAGATGGTGGGAACGTTCCAAGGCGTTGTGGGCGCCGCAGGTCAGTCACTGGCAGATCGTCGGATGTTCGGCACGTGGATCGAATCCGGCGGTCGCTCCGGCGATATCAACGGTCAGGCGTCACCGGTCCAGATTGTCTTTGAAGACGTAGTCGTCGAATAACCGATGACGGTTCGTTTTGGTTAAGCCCGCGGGTTCAGGCCCGCGGGCTTTTTCGTTACAGGTACTTGCCGATCAACGGCTTGAGGCTGACTCTCAGATGGCCGCTGACGTGGTCGGGCGCGGTCATCAGGGCGCCTTGCAGGGCCGTGGCGCAGGGACAGGTGCGCGGCTCGGGCACGTCCGCCGCATACACAGCGCGTAGGATTTCCGACGCGAGTTCGGTATTGGCCCGTACGTTGGCCATCACCATCTCTGCGGTCACCGGCTCCTCCTCCTCGTGCCAGCAATCGTAGTCCGTGATCATGGCCAGCGGCGCATAACAGATCTCCGCCTCGCGCGCCAGTTTCGCCTCGGCCAGACTGGTCATCCCGATGACGTGAAAGCCGGCCTGCCGGTAGAAATTCGACTCGGCCTTGGTCGAGAAGGCCGGTCCTTCCATGTTCACATAGGTTCCCCCGCGATGCGCGGTGCGGCCGGCAAACCGGTCGTCGGTCGTCACCAGCCGATGCGCCGTATCATACAACAGCGTCGAGAGCGCGGGGCATACCGGTTCGGCAAACGATATATGCGCGGCAATGCCGTTGCCGAAAAACGTGTGCTTCGCGCCCGCCTTGGTGCGGTCAAAGTACTGATCCGGAATCAGGATGTCGCGTGGCCGGATGTCCTCCCGCAGACTGCCCACCGCCGTCACGGAGATTACCCGCTCGACGCCCAGTTGCTTGAAGCCGAACAGGTTCGCCCGGTAATTGATCTCGGAGGGGAGAAGCCGATGCCCGCGGCCGTGGCGCGGCAGGAAGAATACCGTGTGTTCGCCGCTGTTCCCGCGCAGATAGCAATCCGACGGCGCCCCGAACGGCGTTTTCACG
>CAYRPR010000275.1:0-4110 GCA_964425945.1 uncultured Verrucomicrobiota bacterium
AATCCGCGCGCCGATCGCACCAGCTGATCCGGCGTGAGGTCGCTCCCCCGCCATTCCGCCCGCTGTTCGCCTGTAACATCCATCCGCGCATTATGTGAGGTGGCGAAATCGAATGCAAGCGCACCAATCTGCTTTGACACCCTCCCCGCATCCGTGAGAAAATGGAGTATTAGGGTGGTTATGAAAGACGACAGACGATCATCGTGGGTGCAACGGAGTTGGGGCGGATCCGTCCGGCCGTGGCTGCTCCTCTGCGTTTTGATCGTAGCCGGTTGTGATATGCGCAAGCCGGAGCCGCCGCCGGCCGAACCGGCCCTACCTGCCCGACCATCCATCTCCCTATTCGAGGCGGCGCGCCCGGGCGACATCGAACAGATCGACCTGCACCTGTATTGGGAAAGCGACGTCAACCAGACCGGTACGGACGGCATGACGCCGCTGCACGCGGCTTCGCTGATGGGCCACGTCGAAGTGGTCGAGTTGCTCGTCGAATACGGCGCACACGTCAACACGACCGACCGCTTCGGCTCGACACCCCTGCACGCGGCGGTCGGGGAAGGCCGCCTGGACATCGTCCAGCGGCTCGTGCTCCGCGGCGCGGACCTGAACGCCCGGGATTCCAGCGGATACGCGTCCGCCCAGATCGCCGACCTGCTCGGACACAAGGATATCGTCGATTTCCTCGTCTCCATGGGGGCGGAAGGTATCGAGAAGGAAGTCGAGGAGGCCTTTGTCGAGATCGAGGAAGTGGAGGCGCCTGCACCGGTCGAAACGGTGTACATCACCGAGGGCGAATTCCGCACCTGGACCAGCGCGTCCGGACAGCAGGTTGAAGCGGAGTTCATGGAACTCGCCCTGGATACCGTCGTCCTGCGCACGCGGGACGACCAGCGGATCCGCGTCCACATCACCCATCTGCATCGCGACGACCAGATACAGGCCCGCTCGCTCGCGGCCGCCGCGCGGCCTCCGATGCCGGCACGACCCGGCGTGGCCGCGCGCCCGGAACGCCGCGTCGATTCCATCGGGATGCAGGTGGCCCGCGAAAAAGGATGGGAACTGCTGGAAAACTGTCGCCTGACCCGCAATGCGTCGAACGACGGCGACTCGTTCCACGTCCGGCACGGGAACAAGGAATATATCTTCCGCACCTACTATGTCGACGCCGCGGAAACCGATCTGCGCTTTCCGGATCGCGTGAACGAGCAGGCCAAGTACTTTGGCACCAGTGTCCGGGACACCCTGAAACTGGGCGAGCTGGCCACGGACTACACGAAGCGCGCTCTGGACGGCCAGATGTTCAACGTCGTGACGCGATGGCAGGACGCGCGCGGGAGCAGCCGCCAACCGCGCTACTTCGCCTTCATCATCACCGATAAGGGCGATCTCGACGAGTTGCTCGTCGAGCAGGGGCTTGTCCGTATCTATGGCATGCCGGTCGACGGGCAGAACGGCCTCCGCAAACTGCGGCGATTGAAACAGCTTGAAAAGGACGCCAAGCAACAGCAGGCCGGCGCCTGGGGGATGAAGCAGGCGGCCACGGCGGGGAAATAAGCTCGAAGCACGAATATCGAAATTCGAAACAGACGCGAAATCTAAATGTTCAAAACTTAAAAACCGCTCGATGTTTCAGTCATTGGAAATTCGACTTTGTTTCGAATTTCGATATTCGCATTTCGGATTTACCGCCCTAAGGGTTTTATCTCCATTTGATTTCTCGGCGCATACCCGTTAGATTCATGCAGGAATTTGCCCGATGAAGAAGATCAGTCTTAACGAAGCGCTGGCGGAGATCACGCGGCGAGACAACCGGTACGACGAACACGCGTACCTGTTCCTTCGCGAAGCGCTCGACCACACCATCAAAATGCTGGCCAAGCCCGCTGAAGGGCCCGGCCGGCATGTAACCGGCCGTGAACTGCTCGACGGCGTCCGCGATTATGCCCTGAAGGAATACGGCCCGCTGGCCCACACCGTGCTTCGCCAGTGGGGCATCACGCAATGCGAAGACATCGGCGAGATGGTCTTCAACCTGGTGGACATGGGCGTTCTCGGCAAGACGGATCAGGATCGCAAGGAGGATTTCCGGGGCGGATATGATTTCGCGGAAGCCTTTCGAAAGCCCTACCTGCCCGCTCAGTCGGAAACCACGACGCCGGGCGACAAGGTGACGTCCGCAACCAAGTCCTGACATGCAGTCGCGATCCTTTCAAACTCTGATGGTCGGATGGCTGGCCCTCACGGCGCTTGCCACCGGCATCGCGGCCCCCGCGCCCGTGGACGTCCTGCGCGCATCAAACGAGCGGATCCACCGCTTCGTTATGGACAATGGCATGACCGGCCTCGTCAAGGAGGATCCCAGCGCGCCGGTCGTCGCCATCCAGATATGGGTCGGCACCGGCGCCATTCATGAGGATGACTACCTGGGCGCCGGCCTGTCGCACTACGTCGAACACATGATCTTCAAGGGCACCCCCACCCGCTCGACCGGCGATATCAGCCGACAGATCGACGATGCCGGCGGATCGGTAAATGCTTACACCTCCTCGGACCGCACGGTGTTCCATGTGGTCATGCCGTCGGCGCGATGGGAAATCGGCCTGGACGTGCTGGCGGACGCCGTGATGAACGCGACCTTCCCCGAGGAGGAATGGCGCCAGGAGCAGACCGTCATCCTGCGCGAAATGGCCATGGGTCGCGACGACGCGCGGCGCGAGTTGAGCAAACTGCTGTGGGGAACCGCCTACCGCGTGCATCCGTACCGGCATCCCGTCATCGGATACGAGGAGGTTTTCATCAAGACCACGCGCGAAGACCTGCTGGATTTCTTTCACCGGCATTACACGCCGGACAACATGATCTTTGCGCTCGCCGGCGATGTGGACGCGCGGGACGCGGAACGGAAGATCCGCGCGGTGTTCTCCGCGTTCGAGCGCCGGATGCGACCGCCCGTCGTCATCCCCGCCGAACCACCGCAACTGGCGCCGCGTTTCGCCCGCAAAACCGGCGACTACAACGTCTCCCGCCTCAGTTGGGCCTATCACACCGTGCCCTTGAACCATCCGGACGCCGCCGCGCTGGACGTGCTCGCGGCGATCGTCGGCCAGGGCGACAGCGCGCGGCTGACGCGCGATATCCGGGACCGCCAACAACTCGCGCACGCCATCAGCGCCTGGTCCTTCACGCCCGGCGAACCCGGCCTGTTCGGCATCAGCGCCACCTTCGATCCCGACAAGGAGGATCAGGTCATCGACGCCATACAGCGCGAAATCGAACGATGGGCCGAAACCCCGTTCACGGAGGACGAACTGGCCAAGGCGCGCCGGCAGGTCATGGTCGGCGCGCTCGCCGAACTGCAGACCATGCGCGGACAGGCGGATAGCATCGCGTCCGGCGAATTCTATGCCGGGGACCCCCGCTTCTCCGAGCGGTACATCGAACGGGTCGAGGCCGTCACAACAACCGCCCTGCAGGACGTGGCCGCGCGGTATCTGCGCGCGTCGAACCGCACGCTCGCGCTGTTGACTCCCAAACAGGCCGCGACGGAATCCGCCAAGGCCGAAACCGAGCCGCTGATCCGGCCGCCGGTGCGCATCGAACTCGAGAACGGCATTCCACTCATTGTGCGCGAAGATCACCGGTTGCCGTTTGTACACGTGTCCGTCGCCTTCCTGGGCGGACTGCTCTCCGAACAGGAAGATAACCAGGGCATCACACAGTTCATGTCCGATCTGCTGACGCGCGGCACGGAATCCCGTTCCGCGCAGGAGATAGCCGAGCAGGTGGAATCCCTGGGCGCCGGCCTGAGCGCATTTTCCGGCCAGAACAGCTTCGGGATGCAGGCCATGGCGTTGACCGAGGATCTGGACGCGATCCTGGAGATCATGACCGACTGTCTCATGCACAGCGCGTTTCCGGACGATGAGATGACGCGACAGCGCGCCCGTCAGATCGCCGATATCCGCGCCCAGCGGGAACGGCCCTTCTTCCATGCCGATGAGATGGTCCGCCAGGCCTTGTACCCGAATCATCCCTATCGCTGGACGACACTCGGCGACGAAGCCAGCGTCGGCCGCCTCACACGCGACGATCTGGCCGCCCATCTCGAAC
>CAYRPR010000276.1:0-4102 GCA_964425945.1 uncultured Verrucomicrobiota bacterium
CAGGAGGGGCAGCAAGACCCGCCAGGTGGCCGTCCACCAACTCGCGCCGAGGTCCTGCGCCGCTTCGATGACGGAGAAATCGAAATCCTGCAACCGGGCCAGCACGACCATGGCGACATAACTGATGCAGAAGGTGGTGTGGGCGAGAAAGATGGTAAACAGGCCCATCTCGAAGCCGAGGGCGACGAAGAAGAGCAGGAGGCTCATGCCCATCAGGATGTCGGGCACGACGAGCGGGGTGTAGATCAGCGTGTAGTGGAAGCGCTGGAGCCGGCTGTTATGCCGGTGCAGGGCGAACGCGGCGATCGTGCCGAGCACGACGGATGCCGCGGTCGCGCTGACAGCCACGATCAGCGTATTGCGCAGGGCGTACCAGATGTCGCGTTCCGTGAAGAGGCGCGTGTACCAGCGCAGGGAGAAGCCTTCCCATACGCCTCCGAAGCGGGAGGCGTTGAAGGAGTTGATGACGAGCACCAGAATGGGCAGATAGAAGAAAATCAGCACCGCCACCGTCGTGTACATGGGAATGCGACTGCGCTTCATTTCTTCACCCGGCGGTAAGCGATGTCATTGCCGCGCCGCGCCTGGAGCAGGAGGACGGCAAGCATCGGCGCCAACACGGCCAGCGTCAGCCCGGCCGACAGGCCGCTCGCGTGCGGCAGATTGCGGTCCACGAAGGTGCGTTGGGCGATCTTGTTCCCGATCATCTCACTGCGCGGGCCGCCGACGATATCCGGTATCACATACGATCCCAGCGCCGGTATGAACACCATCAGGATGGCCGTCATCAGGCCGCGGCGTATGCCCGGCATGAATACGCCGGTAAACGCCTTCAGCTTGTTCGCGCCCAGATCGCGCGCGGCTTCCACGAGACGGAAATCGAATTTCTCCGCCGCGGCGTAGATCGGCAGGATCGCGAACGGCATCAGCGTGTAGATCATCACCAGCAGCACCGACTCCGAGCGATAGAGCAGGGAGGCGTCGGAATCGGTCATGCGGAGGAAGACGAGCAGGCGTTTCACATAGCCGTCCGGGTGGAGCAGGACTTTCCAGGCGAAGATTCGGACCAGGAAACTGGTCCAGAACGGTATGACCGTCAGCAGGAGCAGGGTCCGCCGCCGGGATTCCGGCGCGCGCGCGATGTAGTAGCCCATGGGCAGGGCGAACGCGAGGCAGACCACCGTCGTGATTGCGCTCAACCAGAACGTGCGCCAGATGATGGCCGGGTAGTTGGGGTTGCCCAGGCCGATCAGCGTGTCAAGCGTCCAGCCCGAGCCGACGCCGCCGAAGGGATCAACCGGCTTGAACGTGATGGCGAACACGATGAAGGTGGGAATCAGGAACAGGATGAACAACCAGCCGAAGGAGGGCAGGGTGACCAGCCACTCATACAGGGTTTTGCTGCGTGCATTCATCTTGAAGAAGTGTTCAGTGTTCGATGTTCAGTGTGCAGGCAAGACAAGAGAAGAAGATTTCCAATGATTGGAAAATGCGTGCTGATAAACTTCCAACGATTGGAAATCTCCCCACTCTGAACACCGAACACTGAACACTCTCCTACTCCGGCGGCAGTTCCATCAACGCTTCATCCTTTTCGCTGTACCGGTCCAGCATGTATCCGTCGTCCGCGTGCCACCACACCCAGACGTCGTCCTCCCAGCGGATGGGTTTCTCGTCGAGGGAAAACCGGCTGTGCTGTTGGTACACGGCGATGCGATACTCCTGTACGCGGACCCAGTATTTCGTCTGGGAGCCCAGGTAGATGACTTCCTCGACCCGGCCGGACACGCAGTTGTGATGATCGTTCAATTCGGGTCGGGTCCGTCCGATCCGGAATTTCTCCGGCCGGATGCTCAGATAGACCAGATCGCCGACCTTCTTGGATTTATCGTTGAAACAGAGCACGTCGGGAAATCCCTTGATGCGCAGACGACTGTATTCCGGGCTGGTTCCGTCCGTGACGGTTCCGTCAAAGAAGTTCGTATCGCCGATGAAGGCGGCGACGAAACTGCTGGTCGGCGCTTCATAGATTTCCGCCGGGGTGCCGATCTGTTCAATGCGTCCCTTGTCCATGACCGCGATCCGGTCGCTCAGGCTCATGGCCTCGCCCTGGTCGTGCGTGACATAAACGAACGTGATGCCCACCTGGTCGTGGATCTGGTCCAGCTCCATCAACATGCGCTGGCGGAGTTTCAGGTCGAGCGCGGCGAGGGGTTCGTCCAGCAGGAGCACGTCCGGCTTGTTGATGAGGGCGCGGGCGATCGCGACGCGCTGTTTCTGGCCGCCGCTGATCTGGTCGGGCTTCTTGTAGGCGTGTTCCTCGAGCTGGATCAGCGCGATCATGCGATCGACTTCCTCCCCGATCTGCTTCGCGGGGAGTTTCCTGATGCGCAGGCCGAAGGCGATGTTGTCCCAGACGTCGAGGTGGGGAAACAGGGCATAGCTCTGGAAAATGGTGTTGACCTTGCGCTTGTTCGGCGGGAGATCGGTGATGTCCTTGCCGTCCAGCAGGACGCGGCCGGTGTCGGGAAACTCAAATCCAGCGACCGTGCGCAGGAGCGTGGTCTTGCCACAGCCGCTGGGACCCAACAGGGAGAAGAACTCGCCACGCTTGATATCCAGCGAGACGTGATCCACCGCGTGTACCGGACCGAATCGCTTGGTTACATCGACAAACTGCAGAAACTCCGACACCGCATGCCTCGTCGCTAGTGGTTACCGGACAATGTCCCGGCTCACCCGGAGGGTTCGCCCTACCGTCGTAAGCACATCATTAGAACCTGTCTCAAGACCCCATACGCCTGTCCGCCGACCGCAGAGGGTCGGCCTACAACCAAGGGAACTTGTAGGCCGGGGCTCTGTCCCCGGCGTCTGCCGAATGGTTTTGAGATTGAATGCAGTGTGTTTAAAGCAAATGCCGCGAGCGCGCAAGATCACAGTGCGGAATCGAACGGCTTACCCGTAACTCTTCCGGTAGCGGGTTTTGTCCTCGTCGCTGGGCGGTTTGGCGGACGGTTCGACACCCGGCTTCGGCTCTTCGGGAGCGGGTGCGCTCGCTGGAGGAGGGGGAGCGGGGGAGCGTTTGGCCTCCACGTACATCAGTTTCAGCGAGGACAGCGTGTCGCGCATCAGACGATCTTCGTCCGCGTCCAGGTTGCCCCGGGTCTTCTCCTGCAGAACGTCGAGCAGGTCGATCGTGGCCTGCGCACCCTCGAGGCTCACATGCGCCTGGCCGGTCGACGGATCGGCCATGCGTCCCATCTGCTGGAGCGCCGACGTGGCGAGCATGATGATGAGGTGGCTGAACAGGGAGGGGGCGCCTTCCGGCTGATCGGTGTGGTCATGCGGTTGATCGTTACTCATGGTCTTCGGTCTCCTCTCGGGCGGGGGTTGGAAGTTCGGGATACACAATGGAAACGACGCGTCGATTCTTGATCAGGATATCCCGGGCGGCGCGCCGGATATCGTCGGCGGTGACGCGCCGGATTCGTTCTTCCGCGCTGAAGGCATAGTCGTAACCCAGTCCGTACAGTTCGTTCAGGGCGCTGACCTGCGCCATACCGCCGTTATCCTGCAGGGCCGCGTAGTGGGCGCCGACGAGCTGTTCCTGGGCGCGCGCGATTTCCTCCCGGGTCAGGCCGCTCGTTGTGAGCCGCTCGACCTCCGCCTCCATCAGGCCTTCCAGCTCCGGCACGGCTTCTTCATAGGTGCCGGCGTACAGGACAAAGACGCCCGGATCGAGACCGGTTCGCTGAAAGGCCCCGACAAAATAGACCAGTCCGCGCTTCTCCCGTATCTCCATGCCGATGTCGGAAGACAGTCCGGACAAAGCGGATTGCACGATGGTCATGGCATCCAGTTTCTCGTCCGCCAGGGTGACACCGGGAAAGGCCATCAGGTAGATCGTCTGCTGGCGGGGTTCCCGCTTCTTGACGCGCAGGGGCAGTTTCACGCCGTCGATCTCATGGCGGTAAAGGGCCTTTTCACCGGGCGGAATACGCCCGAAGAATTGCTCCGCGCGCGCCTTGGCTTCCTCGGGCGTGATATGGCCGAACATGGATAGGGCCATGTTGCCCCGCACGCGATGCCGTTCGAGATGGGC
>CAYRPR010000277.1:0-4092 GCA_964425945.1 uncultured Verrucomicrobiota bacterium
GCAATTCGGCGCCGCCCAACGACAACGGGACCGGATTGCCGCGGTCACCGCGCAATTCCGCCGTCATACGATGGGCATCCTGAAGCTGGCCTTCCTTTCTGGACTGGTACTCGAACTGGCCGCCTCGTTGAGCACGGCGCTGGTGGCGGTGCAGATCGGGATCCGCCTGGTCGAGGGGCATCTGTTGTTCCAGCCCGGCTTTCTGGTTTTGTTGCTCGCCCCGGAGTTTTATCTCCCGTTCCGGCGCTACGGCGCCCAGCATCACGCCGCGATGGAAGGCGCCGCCGCCGCCGAACGGATTTATGAACTCATCGAGGACGCGGACAGCCCTTCTCGCCCCCCCCGTCCCGTTGCCGCGGGACACCCCTCCAGAGGAGGGCATCGAGGGGTGGGTTTCGCCCTGTCATTCGATTCGGTGTCTTTCACCTACCCCGGCTCCGATCATCCGGCCTTGGCGGACGTCCGCCTGACGCTCGAATCCGGAACGACCACGGCGCTTGTCGGGCAAAGCGGCGCGGGGAAAAGCACCCTCGCGGCCCTGCTCCTCCGTTTTCTGGAACCGGATAACGGGCGCATCGTGATGGGCGACCGTCCCCTTGATTCGATCCCGGCGGCGGTATGGCGACGCCGCGTGGCGTATGTTTCCCAGCACCCCCACTTCTTCAACGGTACCGTGCGCGAAAACCTCCGCGCCGCGCGGCCCGACGCAGGCGACGACGCCATCAATCAGGCGCTTCGCGAGGCGGAGGCGCTCGAATTCGTTCGGCGCCTGCCCGGAGGTCTGGATTGTCCGCTGTTCGAGAACGCATTGCGATTGAGCGGCGGCGAGCGGCAGCGTCTCGCCCTCGCTCGCGCCTGGCTCAAGGACGCGCCCGTGTGGGTGCTCGATGAACCCAGCTCGTTCCTCGATCTGGAGAGCGAGGACCGGATCGTTTCAGCCCTGCGCCGTCTCACAGAAAATCGAACCGTGCTGATCTCGGCGCATCGCCTGAACACGGTCATCCATGCGCACCGGATTGTCCTGCTCGATGGCGGACGCGTGAAGGCGGTTGGAGCGCATGATGAACTGCTCGCGTCGAACGATGCCTACGCCGCCCTGATCCGGCAGTCGGGCGCGCGGGAGGATCGCGCATGATCCGGCCGACGCCCTATCGCACGAGGTTTGGCCTGGCCGTGCTGGCGGGCGCCGCGACCATTCTGGCCGGGATCGGTCTGATGTCCACGTCCGGTCACCTCATCTCGCGGGCGGCGGAACGTCCGCCCATCCTCGATCTGATGCTCCTGATTGTCGCGGTCCGCTTTTTCAGCATAGCGCGCGCGGCCTTGCGGTATGTCGAACGTCTGCTCTCGCACGACAGCGTGCTCCGCCTGCTCGAATCCTTGCGGGTATGGCTCTACGACCGTCTGGAACCCCGCGCGCCGCATCACCTGATCGATCGACGCGCGGGCGACTGGCTGAGCCGGCTGGTCGGCGATGTGGAATCGGTTCAGCATCTCTACATCCGCGTGCTCCTGCCCACCGCCGTCGCCGGGATCGTCATACTGTGTACGGTCGTCGCGCTGGGTTTTATCGACGCGCGCCTGGCCGCGGCAGTGCTCGTGCTGTTGCTGATCCACGGCAGTCTCGGACCGCTCGTCCTGGTACGCCTCGCGCGCGGCGCCGGGGAGGAACAGGTTCGGGCTCTGTCGAGCCTGTCCGAACAATGGCTGGACAGCATCCAGGGCATGGCGGACCTGCTGATGCTGGGCGTCGAGCATGAACGAAACCATGACACGATGCGCCGCGTCAGCGCGTTGGCCCGCGTCCAGGAACGTCAGGCCCGCCTGACCGGATGGCATGACGCGATCGGTCACGCGCTCCTGTTCGGCGGTGTTTTTGCCGCGCTGTGGTTCGGCGTACCGCCGATCGTTGCCGGCGATCTGGCCGGCGCTTGGCTGGCCCTGCTGGTGCTGGGCGTTATGGCATCGTTTGAATGCGTCCAGACGCTCGGCCCGGCGTATCAGCACCTCGAGCAGTATCGCCATGCCGCGCGGCGTATCCGCGCATATGCGCCCCACGAAACAACGGCGACGCACAGGGATGAACCGCCGCCCGCATATGACATCGCCTTTGAGAACGTGCGATTCTCTTACCATGAAGACGAGATGGCACTGAACGATGTGAGTTTCCGGGTGGCGGAGCGAGAGCATGTCGCGGTGGTTGGAACCAGCGGGTCGGGCAAGACCACACTGACGCATCTGCTCTTCCGATTCGCGGATCCCCAATCGGGACACATCCTGCTGGGCGGCGAGCCTATTGCGCGATGCGCCCCGGATGCCGTGCGGACCCGCTTCAGTATCCTGGCGCAGGACGCGCACCTTTTCAACGACACGATCCGGAACAACCTGCTCATCGCCTCGCCCGATGCCGATGACGAGGCGCTATGGACGGCGCTGGAGCAGGCTCAACTCCGTCCCTGGGTGAATTCGTTGCCGGAGGGATTGGACACGCCCGTCGGACATTTCGGCCTGCGTTTGTCGGGCGGCGAGCGCACGCGCCTGGCCATGGCACGCGCGCTGTTGAAGCCCGCCCCCATTCTGATCCTCGACGAACCGGCCGCCAATCAGGATGCCCTGACCGAACGCGACATCCTGCGCGCCGCGCATCAGGCCGCGCGGAACCGCACGCTGCTTGTGATCACGCACCGGCTCGTGGAGATGTCTCATTATAATCGCATCCTCGTACTCGACCGAGGGCGGATCATCCAATCCGGCGCCCACTCCACATTGCGCCGTCAGCCGGGCGCGTATCGGGCATTCCTCGATAAGCAGCTACAGGTACTGGAAAGCGTCTGATTCCCTGCGGATCGTATTGCCTGCCCGGCCACCAAGATGTAGAATAAATTGATGACGGAGAGATAATGGCCATTCAGATACAGGCCGCGGGTGAGTTTATTGAGGTGACGGTAACCGGCGAGGTTTCCAAGTGGGAAATCATGGACGCCCTCGGCAAGTTGCAGAAGCTCGATCCCCGCAAGGCGCGATGTGATCTCTGGACGCTCGGCCCCGAGGTCGTGATCCCATTCTCGGAATTTGCATCGATCATCGGCATGACGCTGAAGTTGACCACCGAGGATTTTGTGGGGAACAAGAGCGCCGTGGTGGCGAGCGACGATTTTCAGCGGGCCGAGGTGGATATGTACCGCATGGAAGCGAAGACACTTCCCTATCCCATCGGCAGCTTCACGTCGCGCGACGAAGCCATTGCATGGCTTCGGTCTCCGGCGAGTTAGCCGTTCCGTTCCTCCAGATGGAACACGGGCATGCGCAGTTTCCACCAGATGGAAACGAAGCGCAGGACGGCGACGGTCGCCATGCCGATCAGCGCGGAGGCGGTCATGTCCAGCGCCGTCCACCGGTATAATGCGAGGTACATCATGGAACCGGCGATCGCCGCGGTCGCATAAATCTGCCGGTCGCGCAGAAGCAACGGCACTTCGCCGGACAATACATCGCGAATGACGCCGCCCGCGACGCCGGTCATGCATCCCATCAGGATGCACACGCCGGGCGTCACGCCGACGCTTTCCGCGATTCGCGTCCCGCTGATCGTAAAGAGCGCGAGACCCAGCCCGTCCGCGTACAGCAACAACCGATACGGGGGATTTCCGAACCGCACAAGGACGACCGTCAACACGGCCGCCGCCGTGGCGACGATCAGGTACATCGTGTCCTGGATCCAGAAGATCGGATTGCGGTCCAGCAGCAGATCTCTCACCGTACCGCCGCCGATCGCCGTCACCACGGCGATGACCAGCACGCCGAAGATGTCGAATTTCTTCCGTCCGGCGGACAGGGCGCCACTGATCGCGAAAACCGCGACGCCCAGCAAGCTCAGGATGTAGAGGATATTCATGTCTCCGCGATCATACCGCGTCCGGAACGGCGATCCAAACATTTTGCTCCCGATTCCCGTATCGCGCGCTATACTGCCGGCATCATGACGCAACCGACACTGACCACCGCCCGGCTCATGCTTCGTCCCTTCATGTTGGACGACGCGCCCGCCGTGCAATTACTGGCCGGGGATCGCGCCATTGCGGATACGACACT
>CAYRPR010000278.1:0-4088 GCA_964425945.1 uncultured Verrucomicrobiota bacterium
AATAGGGAATGGGGTTGTTATGTGTGGGATATGTGGTGAAATCCAGTTGAACGGCGCCCCACCCAGCATGAGGGTCGTTCAGGATATGACCGATATTCTGGTGCCTCGGGGACCGGATGATGTCGGTATGTTCATGCGCAAGGGCATGGCGTTTGGCCATCGCCGTTTGAGCATTATTGATCTGTCCGTGCATGCGCACCAGCCGATGCTGGATAACGATCTAGGGTTGGGCATCGTCTACAACGGTGAGATCTACAACTATCGGGAGCTCCGGAAGGAGCTGATCGGCATGGGATACCGGTTTTTCTCGGAGGGGGATACCGAGGTCATCCTGAAAGCCTACCACGCCTGGGGCGACTCTTTTGTGAAGCGATTCTACGGAATGTTCGCCTTCGCCTTGTGGGAGCGTGATACGGGTCGCGTCGTATGCGGCCGCGATCGGCTGGGCATCAAACCGTTCTATTACGCGGACATGCCGAACGGTCTCCGTTTCGCATCGTCCCTGCCGGCCCTGCTGGCGGGAGGGGGCATCGACACCTCGCTGGACCCGAAGGCCCTTCATTTCTACATGACCTTCCATTCGGTCGTACCGGCGCCGTTTACGTTGTTGAACGGCGTGCGCAAACTGCCGCCGGCGACGCTGTTGATTTTCGAGCCGGACGGCAAGCGATCCGAACAGGTCTACTGGGACGTGTCCTTCGGACCGCAACCCGGCGACGAGAAGATCGGCGATACGGAATGGCAGGATCGGTTGTTGGAGTCCCTGCGCAAGGCGGTGGAACGCCGACTGGTCGCCGATGTGCCGGTGGGGGTTCTGCTTTCGGGCGGCGTGGATTCCAGTCTGATCGTGGGGTTGCTGGCGGAGGCGGGGCAACACGGCCTGGAAACCTTCTCCATCGGTTTCGAGAGCGTCGGAGACGAGGAGGGCAATGAGTTCCGGTATTCCGACATCATCGCCAACCGGTTCGAGACGCATCATCACAAGATCCACGTGGACGCCAACTTGCTCCTGCCGTCGCTGGAGCGCTGTGTGCGGGCCATGTCCGAGCCGATGGTCAGTCACGATGTGATCGGCTTCTACCTGCTTTCCCAGAAGGTGGCGCAACACGTGAAGGTGGTACAGAGCGGGCAGGGCGCGGACGAGGTCTTCGGGGGCTATCACTGGTATCCGCCGATGCTCGACAGCGCGGACCCCGTGGCCGATTACGCGCGGGTGTTTTTCGACCGGGATCACGCCGAAATGGCGCAGGTGCTGACGGGGGATTATCTGTCCGAGGATTACAGCCGCGCCTTCGTGTCGGCTCACTTCGATCAGGCCGGGGCCGATCGCGGTGTGGATATGGCCCTGCGGATCGACACGCGGATCATGCTGGTGGACGACCCGGTCAAGCGGGTGGATAATACCAGCATGGCATGGGGCCTAGAGGCGCGCGTGCCGTTTCTGGATCACGACGTGGTCGAACTGGCGGCACGGATGCCGGCGGAATTGAAGGTGGGCAACGGCGGGAAGTATGTACTCAAGGAGGCGGCCCGTAAGGTGATTCCCGGGGAGGTCATCGATCGCCCCAAGGGCTATTTCCCGGTTCCGGCTCTGAAGTACCTGCGCGGTGAATACCTGGACTTCGTAAAAGATATCCTGAACCAGCCGGCGGCGCGCACGCGCGGCTTGTTCCGCCGCGAGTATGTGGAACACCTGCTGAAGGATCCGGAAAAGCACATCACCCCGTTGCGGGGATCGAAACTGTGGCAGGTAGCCTTGCTGGAATACTGGCTCCAGACCCATCGGCTATGAACATGCACGAGCACAAAGAATCGACTCATGGCTAGGAACGCGAGAGCCCGGCATCGGTATCAGCGCGCGCGGGCGCCTTCCCTGCGCGGGTGGGAGAAACCGCACGGTCCCCACGCGAAGAAGATCAAGTCCGACGCCGTGCTGGAGATGGGGTGGGGGCGGCTTATCTTCGGTCATACGTTCCGGACCAACCGCGCCATCGCGGATAAATTGATCAAGGACAATCCGGGGCGTCGCGACATCGCCTTCTATATCAGTGATCCGCATGTGATCCTGTCCATGGCGCCGCAGAAGCTCTTTCTCGATCCCTCGCACACGTTCCGGCTGTGGCTGGATCAATATCGCCCGGGCCACCCGCGCCCGAAGGGATTGCTGATTCGCCGTCTGCGTTCGACGGCCGATGTGCGGGAGATCAACCGCATCTACGCGACCCGGCATATGGTCCAGGCCGACCCGGATTACCTCGTCGCCCACCGCAAGTCGCGCATCATCACGTATCTGATCGCGGAGGATACGGCTACCGGAACCATCGTGGGCACCGTCGCCGGCGTGGATCATGTCACGCTCTTCAATGACCCGGAACAGGGGTCCAGCCTCTGGTCGTTGGCGGTCGATCCGCAGGCGCCGTATCCCGGCGTAGGCGAGGCGCTGGTCCGGTATCTCTCCGAACACTTCCTGGCGCTCGGTCGTTCCTATATGGACCTGTCCGTGATGCATGACAACGAGCAGGCGGTCGCCCTCTACGAGAAACTGGCGTTTCAGCGCGTACCGGTATTCGCGATCAAGCATAGGCATCCGATCAACGAACCGCTGTTTGCGGCGCCTCCCGCGGATGAACAGCTCAATCCCTATGCCGAACTCATCATCAACGAGGCGCGCCGGCGCGGAATCGCCGTGCAGATCCTGGATGCCGACGCAGGCTATTTCAGTCTCACCTACGGCGGACGATCGGTCATCTGTCGCGAGTCGTTGACGGAACTGACGACGGCGATAGCGATGAGTCAATGCGACGACAAGCAGATTACGCGACGGGTCCTGACGCGCGCGGGTCTGAGGATGCCGGATCAGGCCGAAGCGGGTCCGGCGGAGGACAACAACGCCTTCCTGGAGTCGCACAAGCGCGTGGTCGTGAAGCCCGCGCGAGGCGAGCAGGGCCGGGGTATCGCGGTGGATGTGCGGACGGAGAAGGACCTGGCCTCCGCCATCAGCGCGGCGCGCCGCCATTGCGAGACGGTCCTGATCGAGGAACTGATAAAGAGAATGGACGTGCGTGTGATCGTCATCGACAACCGCGTCGTGGCAACCGCCACCCGCCGGCCGCCGGAAATTACCGGGACCGGCGAGCATACCGTGGAGGACCTGATCAGGAAACTGAGCCGGCGCCGCTCCGCCGCCACCGGCGGCGAAAGCCGCATCCCCCTCGATGCCGAGACCGAGCGATGCGTCCGTAGCGAGGGGTACGAGATGGACGCCGTGCTGCCCGCCGCCGCGACGATCCGTGTGCGGAAAACCGCCAACCTGCATACCGGCGGAACCATACACGATGTGACCGATCAACTGCATCCCGATATTGTCCGGGCCGCACAGGCCGCGGCGCAGGCGCTCAACATCCCGGTGGTGGGGATGGATTTCATGATGCCGGATATTGCCGGCAACGATTATTACATTATCGAAGCCAATGAACGGCCCGGGTTGGCCAATCACGAGCCGCAACCCACTGCGGAACGATTCATCGACATGCTCTTTCCCCAGAGCGCGGTCATGTAGCGGGAACGGTCTTACGGAAAGGAATCACGCGTGAATCAGATATCGATTGACCTGGAATACTTGACCGGAATCCTGCGCAGGCTGGTGGAGATTCCCAGTCCGTCCGGCTATACCGACGCCATCGTCCATTTTGTGGGCGAGGAATTACAGCGCATCGGCATCCCGTTCGAATTGACGCGCCGCGGCGCCATCCGCGCGCAGATCGCGGGCGCATCGGACGAGATGCCCGCGCGGGCTCTCGTGGCGCACCTCGACACGCTCGGGGCGATGGTGCGGACGCTCAAGTCGAACGGCCGGTTGGAACTCGCTCCGATCGGAACCTGGTCGAGCCGGTTCGCCGAGGGGGCGCGGGTGACCATCTTCACACAGGAAGGCCTGCGGCGTGGAACTATCCTGCCGCTGAAGGCGTCGGGCCACGTCTATGACGACGCAGTGGATAAACAGCCGACCGGCTGGGATTACGTGGAGCTTCGAGTGGATGAATTCGCCGACAGCCGCGAGGACCTCACGAATCTGGGGCTCAAGGTCG
>CAYRPR010000279.1:0-4083 GCA_964425945.1 uncultured Verrucomicrobiota bacterium
CAAATCGCCGGGCGCATCGGCGAGTTTCTTACAGGTCTTGCCCCACGATCGCACCCGTGGACCGAGTACGGGAGCGAAAAACTCCGCGGCATATCGACCCCGCCGGCATGCCTTGCGCAATTCATGGAAATCCTCCATGCCGTGCATCGCGTCCATCTTCCGGTATCCGGCGATACGCCGGTGAATCCTTCGCAGGGATCGCGCGGCAAACGGAGTGACCGGTCCGCCGGCCGTTACGCGATCCAGACGCGGCAATTCCACGCGCAGGAACCAGGCGATCTTGCCGCACAGGGCCATATAACGCCGACCGCTCAGCACGTTCCGCACCGTGACCCGTTGATGTTCCCGCAGATCGCGCTGATGGCGTTCGTAGGATTTCCATTGCGCGTCGCCGGCCAGCGCGTAACGCACCGCCGGCGAGGCCAGGTAATTGATCCAGACATCCATATCCCGCGCGGGGCCGAGCGACAGGGCCAGGTGCGCGAGATAGCGGTCGATCTTCGCGGCGGATGTCTTCGCCAACGGCTTGCGGAACAGGCGAAGCGCCGCGCGAAAACGCCGGATGGCGACGCGCATATCGTGGAGGGGTTCCGTGCGTCTTCCCTTCTTTGCCCCATCCTCATTCTGTCGCATGATCTTGTACTGGATATACAACAGGCGTCGTGCGGCTTCGATTACGCTGTCACCGGAACGAACCGCATCCTGTTCACCGGCCGAGGCCGGTCGTGTTTCGAGCCTGAACCGGATGGACACGGCGAAGACCGTACGCCACAGATCGGCCTTCGCGTCCGCGCGCGCTATATTCCCGGATACCAGGGGCGACGCCGCGGTCACGATGACGGCATCGCGTCCCCGGCGCACCGATACGATCCGCGCATCCTGTACATGCCCCTGGTCCAATCCGTCGGCCACGCGCAATATCGCGCCGAGTTGCAGGGCGCGTTCGGGTTGAGCCAGCTGTCGGATCAGCGGCGCCTCGTTCCGCTGTGCCGCATCCGCCTGATGCAGGGAAATGATCGCCGCCACGTAGTCCACCTGCCGTTCCGAGAAACCCCGGATGCCTTCGCGCCGCACGATATCGATACCGCCGTCCAGATGCTTCTGCGGGTAATCCCGATACCCGATATCATGCAAGCGGCACGCCGCTTCGAGCAGGCGCCGGTCGCTCGACGAGAGGCCGAGCCACTTGTGAGTCCGGTCGAACAGTCTGAGTGCCAGCCGGGTTACGTGCTCCGTGTGTACGTTCTCGTTTTCGTATTTTGCGCACAGGTCAGCGATGTCCGGCACCGGCTGTCTGGATGCATACGCAGTCATCTCATCGGCAGTATACAGCTTCGAACGGGTTACCGCATCTTCTTCCAAGCGCTCTGCACGATCCGGCACATTTCCCTGTGGATTGGCGTCTTAGGGCGATCCGACAGGCGATATGCGGCCGCGCGGCCGGACTCGTGGAGACGGATATATCCGCGGCGCGCCAGCTTATGGACGTGTCGCGACAAAGCCCAAGGAGACATCTTCAGAGTGGCTCTTAATTCATCGCTTGATGCCTGATTATGGCGCGTCAGGTACCGCAGGATCTGCAACCGTCTCAAGTCCGTAAAAGCGGTAGCCGCATTCTCGATCAGATCGTAAATCGGCGTCATCGCCGCATCCGAGAAGGGATTGCGGACTTGTTTAAGTCCGCAATCCCTCCTGGTCTTGTTCGGGGAGGACAGAATCATCCGCAGCCAGGCTACCGTCATGCCACTCAAGGTGGAATCGGCGTAATACGATTCTCCGATGCAGTAGGACCATGCTCCTGAGTGCCGTCGCCGGAGCAGGCCGGTCGTAGACAATTTGCCCACATGGGTGGACACACTACTGGGGGACAGCGACAGGTCACGGGCCAGCTCGCTCGGGGCGAGCTCGTCCGAAACCATCAGGCGCGACAGGATACGCAGTCGTTCCCGGCACGCCAGTGCGCGCGCCAACCGGACAATCAGATCATCCATAGCAGAAGTATAGCGGACTTAAACAAGTCCGCAATATCTTCTTGTATGACGATTGCGCCGGTTGGCGCGGTTATCAGCGTGACACCGACAACCACTCAGGCCGATGAGGCCTCGGCGGAAGGGCGGTGCGGCTTGAAGACCTTCAATCGGTCGTCCTGCATCGCGCGCGTGGCGGCGCAGGCTTCGCGATAAAAGACGTCCTGGCTCCGGATCGCGCGCGCGCGGCTCGGGGGCCGCAGTCGCTTGTACGATCCGTCCGGCATCAGTTGATGCGCCTTGACGTTGTCTTTGAACGTGGTCTTGAACAACGCGAGCAGACGGCGGCGCGCCGCCGCATCGTCCACCGGGACCAGCAGTTCAATGCGCCGGTCGAGATTGCGGGGCATCCAGTCCGCGCTCGAAATGAAGAACAACGGATCGCCGTCCTGATGAAAGTAGAACACCCGACTATGCTCGAGGAACCGGTCCACGATGCTGACCACCTGGATGTTCTCGCTCACCCCCTTCACGCCCGGTCGCAGACAGCATATCCCGCGCACGTTCAATTGGATCCTGACCCCGGCCTGCGACGCCTTGTAGAGCGCCCGGATGACCTCCGGATCGACGAGCGAATTCAACTTGGCCATGATATGACCACGCTGGCCCTGCGCCTGCCGCTCCGTTTCACTTTCGATCAGCTGCAACACGCGGGCGCGCAAGCCGATCGGCGCGGCCTCGATCTTCCGGAAACTCAACGGCTGGGCGTATCCCGTGATCGTATTGAAGAACGCGGAGGCATCCGCAGCGTAATCCTCGTTGGAGGTCATGAGACTGATATCGCTGTACACATGCGCGGTGATCTCGTTGTAGTTGCCGGTACCAAAGTGGATGTAGCGCCGGATGCCCGCCGTCTCGCGGCGTATGATGATGAGCACCTTGGCATGGGTTTTGAGCCCGCGCACGCCGTAGATGACCTGCACGCCGGCCCGTTCCAGTTCCCTGGCCCATTCGATGTTGCGCGCCTCGTCGAACCGCGCCTTCAACTCGACGATCACGGTGACCTGCTTGCCCTTCTGCGCCGCGCGCGCGAGCGCGGCGACGACCGGACTCTTCGCACTGGTGCGATACAGAATCTGCTTGATCGCCATCACGCCGGGATCGTCCGCAGCCTCGTCGATCAGGCGCAGGACCGGCTCGAAACTGTCATACGGATGCACCAGCAGGACATCCCGTTTGGCCAGGAGATCAAACATGGATTCCGGCGGCTGGAGGTCGGGCGCCCACTGCGGCGGCCAGGGCTCATACTTGTAGTCCTCGAACCCCGTCATGTTCGACAACCCCGTCAGCGCCGCCAGATCCAGCATGTCCGGCACCCGGAACAAGTGACGCGGATCCACCTGCAGGACGTTCTGCAGATACTCCAACATCCGCGCGGATGCGCTGGACTGAACCTCCAGCCGCACACAGAAACTTTGCTTGCGCTCGACGAGCACCTCTTCCATCCCGACCAGCAGGTCCGGCGCCTCGTCTTCGCTGACCTGCACGTCGGCATTGCGTGTGACGCGGAACGCCGCCACTTCCTCCACCGGCACGCCCGGAAACAACCGGTCGATGAAATGCCGGATGACCTCCTCGATACAGACATATTCATAGCCGGGGCCCGACGGAACCGTCAGGAAACGGGTGATATTGCGCGGCACGGCGACCACGGCCATGCGCGAAGCGGAGTCCGATTCGGACTTCGGAGCCAGCCGTACAGCCAGGTGAATGGTCAACGCCGGCAGCGTCGGAAATGCCTTCTCCGGGTCGATGGCCTGAGGCGTCAGCACGGGATAGATCAGATCCTCGAACAGGCGCTCGACATAGGCGAGCTGACTCGCGTCCAGCTCGCCGGCCGTCCGCCGCCGCAGTCCCGCCGCGCGCAGGGCCGGCTCCAGCTCCTTCATCAGACCGGCATACTGGTCGACCACCATCTTCCGGGTATACCGCGTTATCTGTTCCAGTTGCGCCGCCGGGGTTAATCCCGCCGGATCCTTCTTGCGGTGCCCCTCATCCTTCAGAATGTGCAATCCCCCGACCCGCACCATGAAGAACTCGTCGAGATTGGAGCTGG
>CAYRPR010000280.1:0-4070 GCA_964425945.1 uncultured Verrucomicrobiota bacterium
GGCGCCGTCGTTTTTTCTGTTTATGACCCGTTTCTGCATGGCATTGAGCGGGGCAGTATAGCTGAGCGCTGGGGCAGGGGGTAAGCAAAACCTTGTGATCGGCGTATAATAGTATGGCATGAAAGGGAGCAGACCAACATGGGCGATCGGGTTGGGTGCGCTTATCGGACTGATGGCGCATGACGCCCGGGGACATATCTTCTGGTTCAACACCGAGACCAACCGGATTACCTACGCCGACGGCGGCACGAACTACATCTCGGGCAGTTTCACGAACCACCAGGTTGGCGCGCTCGTCCAGCTGATTCGCGCCGGTCCGAATGGAACGAACAATCCCGCGGTCCATTGGGGGGACGGCTCGACCGGCGACGACATCGTGGTAACGAATGTCTGGATGGGACGTGGCGTGGCGGGGAATGTGGACGGATACCTCGAGGGCGAGCCGCTGGTCGGCTTGACCGGCGCGCAGTATTTTGTCCGGGTGTGGACGGCGCCGTCGCCTGACATAGAAGTCGGCGCGGCACCGACATCGCCCACCAATTTGTATGCGGATTCCGCGCTATGGCTTTATCCGGGCGACGGTACGCTGGGCATGCCCCTCGAGTTCAATTTCGGGGGATCCGACGGATTCTCGACGACCTTGATCCCGAATGCGGATACGGATGGAGACGCTATGCCGGACTGGAAGGAAGTCATCGCGGGAACCGATCCGAACGACAATACGTCCCTGTTCATCATCGAGCAGTTTGATACTCTGGTCGCGAGCGCCGTGGAAATCACGTGGAGCAGTGTCACGAACAAGGCCTACACCGTCTGGCTTTCAACCAATATCGTGGGCGGCTTCAGCGACCTCATCGCCACCAACATTGCGGCCACGCCGCCGATCAATGTCTACACCGTGAACGTGTTCAGCGCGGACAGCCCGCGGCTATTCGCGGTGGAAGTGGAGCAGTAGAACCTATCGCAAATGCGGCTCACCCGGCTCGTCCCGCCGAAGCGCTACGGAGGCGGAAGGGTTCGCCCCACCATCTGTTGATATCTTCATCATGTTCAAGGTAGGGCGAGGCCTCCGGCCGAGCCGGAAACTACTCTGAGACACGTTGTAGTGCTCATCGGGTAGTCAACTGCGCGGACAGCGTAGAAGCGGCATCTTGCCGCTTCGGATGGGGATAGGAAAGCGGCGGGACGCCGCTTCTACATTTACGGCGTCGCGTACGGCTTCGTTTCCGTCCACGTAAAACCCTCGCCGCGGTGCCGGTACCAGAAGGCCTGGCCGGGCACAAACACGTTGGTCGCGGGTTGCAGGGAGGATGAATCAATCCACTTGAAGTCCAATTGCGGATCGCCCACGTCGCCGACCAGGTACATGTACTTGAAATTCTCCCCGTCGTAGAACACGATGTTGTCCGACGTGTTCATGCTGTTTCCGGCCACGGCGTCATTTTTCAGCGACGTGTCGTTGACGGCGATGGAGGAGCTGAACGGGTAGGCGACGATCTGGTAGCCGTTCACAATTTCGACATCCGCCTCATCGTCCCGCACGGCTTCGCCGAGGAAAAGGACCATCTGATCTTCATCCTTGCGGTTTCGGAACCAGAACCCCTTGCCTGGGATCAGGTCGAAATCGGCCACTTCGCCGGTGGACGTATCGATCCACTTGAAGTCGTAGTCCGGATCGCCGATTTCTCCCAGCAGATACAGGATGCGGTAGGTCTGACTGTCCTCATCGTAGAAGATCAGGTTGTCGGCGGTTGTCGGGCTGTAACCGGCTTGAAACTGGCCGCCGATCACGTCGTTGACATTGCGGGGATTGGCCAGGAAAGGCATGGCCATCATCTGGTCGCCCGGTGTGGCATCGACCTTCTTGTAGCTGAAAATATTTACCGAATACACATCACCCGTGAAGCCCTGCGCATCCGCCGGCAGGACGCATCCGGCTGTCAGGGCCAGTGTGATCATGGCAATGAAACGTTTCATCCTCAGTGACTCCCTCTTTACATCAATATATATCAGCCGGGATCGTCTGTAAAGTGCGACGCCGGATCAGCCGGACAGTGAATAGACCCAGAAGGACGAGGGCCAGCGCGCGGGGCTCTGGAATGGCCTGCAAATTGGTTGAAAATCCGGCGGTTCCGCCGAAATTGAATTCGTCCGGGATACCGGGCGGTACCGTGCCGGGATTCTGCCAGAGGAAGGAATCCCCGTAGGCGTCAACCGTGATCATGGGGACGTAGCCCAAGGCGTAGTTGGGCGAGGGCTCCGACCAGACCCGGACATAGTAGTAGCGGCTGGTATCGTCATCGTCGACCACCCCGAACGGATTCATCCAGCCGTCGCGATCCGGATCGAAAATGAATTGACCCATCCAGGCGGTCTCCACGACCTCGTCGTCGCCCGTTGTGCCGTCACCCCAGATATGGGCCGGGTCAATCGTGTCATCGGCGCCGGCATAGATCAATTGAATGAAGACGCCCATGGACGAATTGGTACGGTTGCCGGGCAGGGGCGTGATGCCGTCGGACGCGGTAATGCGGTTCGTGGACGTATTGAACCATTCGAAATCGGCATGGGCGATCAGCGGGATCAGCGCAGCCATCAGTACGTACAGGGTCCGTTTCATATTATCCATTATACAGCGCAGTCGGGAAAAATGAAATGAACATTTAATACATTCCGGTTGTGGGATGGATTGATGGGTATGGGGCCTTCGGCCCTGATCCCAGAGCGCCAAGGGCGCGGAGCCCCGGGAAACGGGTCGATGAATTGAAGGCGCGATCTATTCTTCCTCCGGTCCGCCTTCGGCCAGCTTGGCCCGCGCATGCTCCAGATTCTGTAAGGCGGATTCATACCCGGGATCCAACTCCACCGACCGCTCGAACGCCAAAACGGCCAGCTCCGTCTCGCCGCCCTGGAAATAGGCAATCCCCAGATTGTTCCACGCCACGGGATCGTAATAATTCAACGATACCGACGTCTCAAAATGCCGCGCGGCCTCCTCCGGCATGCCGGCCTGGCCGTACAGGATACCGAGATGGAAATGCACCTCCGGATTATTCCGGAACACATCATGCGCCGCCATCAACTGGTCGAACGCCTCCTTGCGATCGCCGCGCGCGGCCAGCAACTTCCCCGCCTCGACACGCGCCTTCCAGAAGACCGGATGAATCCGCACCGCCTCCAGATAGTGGTGCAGAGCCGCATCCGCGTCCCCGCGTTCGATAAGAAGGTTCGCGAGATTGTGGTGCGCCACCACGTTATCCGGATTCTCGCGCACGCCGCGCTCATAATAATGGACCGGATCATGATACCGGTACGCCTCCCGCGCGGTCAGACCCGTCAGCGCGATCACGATGACGCACGGGAGCCGGCGCTGGAACCAGACGGCCCGCTGAGGATACCGGTCGCCGAGGGCGAACAACCCGGCCGCGGCCAGGGGGATCAGGCCCAGCATCGCGGGATACATCCAATGATTCGCGACATGCGAAAACGCGAAATAGGTATTGTCGAACAGACCCGACACCGGCACGAGGGCCAGCACAAAGAACAGGCACCCGTACCACACCCGCGGGTACCGGCGTCGATGCCACCACAACAGGATCAGCGCCGCGCCGATCAAAACGGCGGGTAACAAGGTCCAGGGCGCCCACGATTCAATGGCCCAGCGCGGATAGATCATTTGCAGGCGTACCGGGAAAAGAATCCTGAACGCCGAGTAAGCGATCGAACAACCCGCCACGGCCCAGGGCGTCCAGCCGTCGCCGGCGCGTTCGGGCGCCAGATCGAACACGGGGGGAGGGTGCCAGAAGATGCGCGCGCAACCGATCAGGCCAGCGATCAGGATCCAGGGCGCCAGCCGCACACAGAGACCGGCCAGCGAGGTGCGCGTCTCCGCATGGGCCATCGCGAGGAAGACCACGGGCAGGAGCACGAGCGTCGGCTTGGTCAGCAGGCCCGCGATGAAGAACAGGAACGACAGGGCTATCAGGATGAAACCGCGCCTATTGAGATGGATGACGAACAGCAGGGCGCAGATTAGGTAGAGGGTGGTGGACAGGACGGTCTTGTGCTGA
>CAYRPR010000281.1:0-4064 GCA_964425945.1 uncultured Verrucomicrobiota bacterium
TTCGATGTCTGCACGGAAACTGCCATCCGGGAATATCCCTTCTCATGAATCGGCCATTCGCGACATAACGATACGCAGCGAGGGGAGTTGCGTCAAGTTACATCATCCGGTACGACCGGGAAGGACCTCGATCTCGGATTGGTGCAGGAAGCCCCATATGTCGACAACCGGCCGGGTGGGTTTCAGCTGACGATACTCGGGGTGTGGTGTGCAAAGAATCAGCGCGTCGCTTTGTTTCAACACGTCATCCAGCGGCGTGCTCCCGTCGAGAAACGGATCATTCCAGAGCACGTTGGCCCCGGCGAAATCCAGATCCTTGCGGACGCGGAAACTCAGGGAGCCCCGCGTATCATCGTCACCCGCCTTGAACGTCATGCCGAGTATCCCGACCGTCTTTCCGCGAACGGATCCGCCCAGCAGATGGGCCGCCTTCTTCACCGCAAACGAGGCCAGCCCCTCATTGACGAGCATCGCGGTATGGCCCAAGTGGAATTGCTGTTCGTCGAACGCGGCCAGTTGCATCGTGTCCTTGAAGAGACAGGGACCGCCGGCGAACCCCGGCGCCTTATACCCCGCCGCGCGCGGATACTCATAGCGTAACGCCTGGTACACACGCTGGAAATCCACCCCGTTGCTGTCCGCGATGACATAGAACTGGTTGGCGATGGCGAACTCGATATAGCGCCAGGCATTGGCCATGACCTTGGTCAACTCGGCCTCAAGCGGCGTTAACCGAATGATCGACGGCGCCAACGCGGCAAAGATCCGGTAGGCCTGCTGAAAACTTTCCTCATCAAACGCGGTTACGATCTGCGGCAGGGACTCGATCTCCTTCAGCGCCTTGCCCTGCGCCACCCGTTCCGGGCAAAACGCCACACGAAGATCCGGGCGCTCAACTTTCAGCCGGTCATGCAAGAGGGACATCGTACCGGGAAACAACGTGGAGCGCATGATGATCAGCGCGCCATTCGGGAGCAAGGGCACGTACTGATCCAGTACGGACTTCAACTCGGACAGTTTCGGTTTCAGGTGTTCGTCCACGGGGGTCCCCGTGACGAAAATACAAATCCCGGCGTGGCGGCACGTGTTCCGGTCCGATGTAGCCTTCATTCCGCGCGCCAGCGCGTCACGCAATTGCTGTTCCCCGTCGGATTCGACAAAGGGCAACTGCCCGCTGTTGACCCGTTCAATGACGCGGTCGTTGATGTCCACCAGGGTAACGGCGGCTCCGGCGAGCGACAGCTTGATGCCGAGCGGCAAGCCGACATGGCCGCACCCGCCAATTACGACGATTTGGTTATTCTTCAATCCGTCTGTCATGTACGTATCCCGTGTTCGCTGGCCCGAGTATTATTCACAAGGCCCTATCAGTTCCAAGTTCTTTATCTGTTCGCCCGGCGCGCTCCCCATGCGACACCGATCGCGAGGATCGCCATCGATGCGACGCTGGCTGAAGCCAGGATCGCGACTACCTCGCCCAACGTCGAGTGGCGCACACTGACACCGGCCACGTACAGGAGCGCCAACGGGATGGAGATGTAGGCCAGGCGGAACCGATGCTGGGCCAACTCGTAGTTTATGAGCAGGGAGGTCAGGCCCAGCGGCGCCAGCGCCCACATCATCCAGCGCAAGAGGAGAACCAGTTCGGAGTCCGGATCGGCACCGGTGAAGAATCGCCAGATCCACGGTGCCGCCAGCGAGAAGAACAGCGCCGCGCCCGCAATCACCAGTGCCGTATAACCGATCGCCCGCCACAGGATGCGACGATCGGCATCCGTGGCTCGGCCCATCGAAACCACCTTCGGAAACATCGCGCCGGCGATGGGCAATGGCAGGAACACGATCATGCGCGCCATCGTGGCGCATTTGGCGAACAACCCAGCCTGCTCCGCGTCAAAGTATCGTTTCACCAAGGCGATGTCGGCGTTCATCAGAACCGCAAACCCGCCCAGCACCAGCAGGGACCGGATGAAATAGGACAAACCACCGATCCGGATCTCGTCCGAGCCCGGTGCGCGCCGCAGAATGAACCACGCGGCGAACCCGCCAAGGGATATACTGACGATGACTCCGATCCCCTGCCCGATCAAACCGGACAACGCGGAACGGCTGACGAGATACACCAGCGCGGCGCCGGCCAGCAATCGCACGATGCCCCAACTTTGGCCCGCCACCGACATCCAGATGAACGCCTGCAACCCCTGTAAAACCCCGATGAAAAGCGGCATGAAGAGCGTCATCGCCATGACGACGGTCGCCACGATGAGCGGCAGGGACGAATCCAGATGGAAAAAATCCTGTAGAGCCCCTCTCCCGAACAAACCCGCCAGAAGAATGACGGCGGCCACGGCCAGCAATCCGCGCCGCCAACGCCCGATGAGACGGCGGGTATCGCCCGGAACATCCGCTCGCACCAGCAGGGAGGTCTGATGCGCGACCGCCGTGCGCAAAGCCTCCAGCGGCGTGCCCAGGATCAGGATCAGGCTCAGCATGGTGGCCAGCACGCCATACTCGGCGGGTGTCAAAGCCCGCATCATGACGAACTGAAAGAGGAGATTCGCCACATTGCCGACCTGCGTCGCGAGCATCAGCAGGATGCTGTGCCGTAACAACCCTTCCTGCCATTTGTGGGGGGATACCGGTTGCATGCGCTAGTCCTTGACCCGTTGAGCGCTGATTTCCTGAACCAGCAGCGGGATCTGCGCCCGGCTGTTCCAGAGCGGATCGTCCAAGCGGACCGTATTGAGACCGCGCTGAAGTTCCACGGGGTCCAGCACCTGTTCCATGATCTGATCCTGCGGGAAGGTAATCCGCCGGGCCTGATCCACCATGATGGCTTTGGAGCCGCCCGGGGCCACCCCACGGATACGGATGTCGCCACGGACCGGCTGGTCCGACAGGTTGTAGACGTCGATCGTCGCGCGCCCGGTCAGGACGCGCCAGTCGCGATAATCCTGCGTTTTGGCGTAGGTCCATCCCGATCCGTACAACGCCAGTACGGTCTCCCCCGCCCCGCGTGCCTTCTCAACGAGATCCTCGCGCGTGTTGTAGAAGATCTCGACGACAATCCGGTTGGTATAGGTATCGTAGTAATCTCCTCGGTTGGCCAGGCCCAATTCGCGCAGGCGCACACCGGCACGGTTAACGATCGTCGTGGATCGCGCGAAATGGTATCGCGGCCACGTCCACGGTCCGACGCCGGGCGCATCCCAATACGATTTGGATATTTCCAGATAAGCCGCATCCGGGTGTTTGCGGAAGAAGTCCTTTGCCGTATCGCGCCAATTCTGCTGGATGAACACATCCAGCGGCTCGTTCGGAATCGTGAACGTGAACTGTACATTGGTGGAATTATATATGCGCAGTTCGTTCCACGGCTCGAACCAGCGGTCCACCAGCACGGGCGTGTCCTTTGGCAGATTGGAGTCGAACCACGCGGCGATCTCCTTGTACGGCGTGGGTTGCCCCGTCTGTTGGGTGCACAGGAGCGCCGGGTACAGATTGGGCAATATCGCCACAGCAAACACCGCTCCGTATGCCACGCCGGACTGCACTTTGGGGAGCCGAGTCAGCCATTCACCGATTTGCAGAAGGCCCAGGGTCAACAACGCGAAATAGGCCGGCATCAATCCGAGCACGTAACGGGACTCGAACAGCGCGCCCGCCTGCGCGCGGGCATAGAGAAAGCTGAGAAATCCGAACAGCATAACCGCCGGCAAGAAGATCCACTGCTTGCGCGTTCGGGTGTAACGCATGATACAGATCATGCCGGCCAGCAACGCAATGATCGTCAACCCGCCGCGAAACGGCGTCCCGCCCCACGCAAACGATGTCATGGCTTTGTAGAGCATACTCCACATTGTCTCGCCGGTTGCGACGAGAGCCCGCTCCGCCGCGGCGCGTGCGTCCGTCCGCGAAATTTCCAGAACCTGGGTTAATCCCCATCGTGCGAACAGCAGGGGCAGACCCACGACGAGGTATCCCGCCACTAATGAAATCGCGCGCGCATCGGGTTTGCGGGATTTGACGAAACGCAGGACCTCCAACAGCATCACCGTTGCGCC
>CAYRPR010000282.1:0-4051 GCA_964425945.1 uncultured Verrucomicrobiota bacterium
GAAGTAGAACACGCCGGCCAGTCCCGCTCCATGCTGATAGAAGAAGGAATACCCATCCGGCGCAAACCGCATGCGCAGGAATTCATGCCCCCCCTCCCAGGGAAATCCGAAGCAAATCGTCAGAACATGAGCCAGCAGGAAGAAAGGCAGAATCATCACGGACACGCCAATATTAAGCGCATTCAAATAGCGTCCCGTAGGGGGATAGATCCGGACATAGGTCCAATGAGGAAACTCACCGGCATAGCGGGTCGCGGCATCCATTTCGAAGCTGGGATCGCCGTAGAGAATCAATGAAGGTAGATAGGCATAGTAGCCGGCGCCATCCGATACGATCGGATCGCCAAATGGACGGGCGGTGTATGTAAGCCCGTAGACCAGCAAGACGAAAACGGTGACCGTAAATATGTAATGGCGATTCATCCATTCCATAGCGAGGGAGAATCGGGTGCTCATGCATCACCTCCCGTATAAGCGCCTGCCGGGTATGGACTACTCGACAATGTCCGTACGACGGAACACCTGCTGAACAACACACCCCGCCCGGAACCAGGATGCCAGCGGTTGATAAACCAGATACAGCGGCACGAAGACAATCATTAAAGGGATCGACAGACACGCCCAGACCTGCTCGAGACAAGACAGGCGTGCTCGGCGAATCCAGCGATACAGCGCATCGCGCTGAAAAGGCATCAGTGCGTTGATCAGTGTTTGCGCAAAAATCAGGTAGGAATACTCAAGGGCAAAGTGTTTCTCGGTGATGAGGCGATAATTCCGCATGCCCATACGGTCGGACAGGGCCTGGGAGTCGATGATGAAGAAATGATTAGGGGGATCATATCCGAACCATCGCCAGCGAAACAGTCGTTTCAGGAATGATCGACTGTTAGGATACTCGAGCAGCACATACCCGCCCGGCTCCACCGCACGGTCCAGCGCGTCGAGCGCCCTTCCGATGTCCCGGACATGCTCAAAGACATGAAACAGCGCCAGCGCCCCGTAGCGTCGTTCCTCCGCAGCCGGAGGTTCTCCCATCCATGCCTGCAGATCGCACACGTCCGCCGCCACCCCGGCTCCGGATTCGGGCGCGCCGACATCGAAGCGCGGATTCCGAGACACGATGAGAAGGGATCCCGGTTTCACCCGTTGATTCATCAAGGAGCGTATCCGCCGTCTACGCAGGCGCCGGAGTACTCGGCTCAACAGGCCGGGCATGCTCTCGTTCTCCGACTCGCCCGTCCCGTGATCAGTGCGCGCATGCGACTCCGGCAACATCTTCTCAGATCGGCAGTATGTGCATCGCTGAAGGCTGTATCGCTGGAAGAATCCGTGATAGGAGTACTGCCCATTGCCGCACACCCCGCAGAGATGGGATGTAACCCGCTTCTGACAGATCACAAACAACTCAAAACCCTTGTAGATCGACTCGAAGTACAGGTCAAATTTCCGGACAAACTGCCATGGAATCACGCCATAGGACAGGATGCGCTGAACGATTCCCCCCGTATCCCAGGCGCTTTGCCGCGCGGAGATCAGTGTGCGTTCCATGTCACTTCCCGATGTAACGGCACGGGCATTGACCGGCTGCCGGGCGAACCGGCGCGTGAAAAGATATCCCCGCCGGATCACCCAGAACGTCGGAAAGGATGGATCGAGTACGCGGACAACGTTCCAGCCGCCGTTTTCCAGCATCGACACAATGCCTCGCATGCTCAGTCGCCGCAGATGCCCATAGAAGTCATCGTCGACACCCCACTCGCGGGCGTTATATGGAACGGTGACCGCCAGCCATCCGCCGGGCCTGATGCGTTGTTCAATCGTTCGGAGAACGGCTGCGGGGTCGGGTACATGCTCAATCACATCGAAGAGAATCGCCAGGTCCAGATCCACATGCTCCTCGGACAGGTGATTGATATATACAAGTCGCTTGCCCCCGGCGCGTTCGCCGGACAGCTTCTGCTGATCTTCATCTACGGCTAGATCGTAGGCCACCCCGCCGGTAATACCGGTCTCCCGGATCAGTGTCTCGGCCACGTCGCCCCGGCCACAGCCGAAGTCAATGAATCGGCCGCCCACGCCGAGACGCGTCAGGTTCTCACGAAGAACCATCAGGAACCTGTCCTTCATTGGCTGGAAGTTGGCCATAAACTATTCTTCAATACCCGCATATTCCGGACGACAGACGTAACGCAGCACCGCGCCGCGCCCGAAACAGGACTCCATCATGGTGAAAGCCACCGACGGAAGCAATAGCACCGGCGCCATCAGAACGGATAGGCCCTTGGCGACGGGCGTGCCCGGACAGGCAAAGCGCGAGCGCAGGATGTTGAACAACAGGTCGCGCGGTTTGATGAACCGATTGAGAAGCGTCTGCATGGCACCCATCACGCCCATCTCCAGTGATCCCGTCTCACTGTGTGCAACCGTAAAGCCCGCCTTTTGGACCAACAGGTCGAGCGTCCGCCGCTCGAACTGGTGTATATGGCGCGGAGGATCCAGATTGAACGCCATACCGCCCCCGAGGCGGCTCTGCCAACTATCCACATTGGGCACCTCGACGATCAAGAGGCCGTCATCTTTGATAAGCGATCGGCAGATTCTCAGGACATCCTGCGGATCCAGGACATGCTCAAGTACGTGCCAGATGGTGATCATATCGAAAGAACGCTCGGGGAATATCCCCGGTTGCAATGGACCTGCATGCAGCGTCGCACCCGTAAGACGCTGCGCTCGTTCAAAGGCTATGCCCGGAAGCTCGGTTCCTGCGATGGCGAAGCCCAGTGATTTCATATGCCCGAGAAAACGGCCATCGCCGCATCCCACATCCAGCACATTTCCCCGGGAGCGTCCCAGCCAGCGCCGAGCCCGGATCGCCCGGCGGCGCAGGATAATGTTTCGCACCGCATCCAACACCGAGGGAAACTTATTCTCACCGGCTCCATAGTACTCCGCATCGTAAAAAGATGCTTGTTCCTCGACGGTGGGCAACGGATGGAGACAGTACCCGCCACACGCGCGGCATGAACGATATCGCCACTCCACTCCGGCGCTATCCGGACAAACCATCTCCTCTTCAACCGAACGCTGGTCACAAAACGGGCAGGACGGGATATCCGGACCGGTTGTCATGAAAGAAGTCGTCGCCCTTGAGAATCAAACAGCGGCTGCCGCCTGAACCCCAACCGATGGAACAGCAGTTGCAGCGTCGATTTCATGACCCCGAGACCGTAAATGATCGATCGGCGAATACTGATCGACGACGCTTCCGCAAAATACTTGGTCGGGCAGGACAATTCCCCCATGCGGAATCCGAACGCGGCGATCTGGCACAGCATCTGGTTATCGAATACGAAATCGTTGGAATTCTCCTCCAAAGGCAGGGTTTCCAGCACTTTGCGCGAGAAGGCGCGATAGCCGGTGTGATACTCGGACAATTTCTGACCGGTCAGGATGTTCTGGAACGCGGTCAGCAACCGGTTGGCCACATACTTGTACAGCGGCATGCCGCCGGCCAGGGTTCCTCCGCACAGAATGCGTGACCCCAAAACCGCATCGTAAATGCCCGACGCAATCATATAGGCCATGGCGGGGGCCAAGCGCGGATCATACTGATAATCCGGATGAACCATGATCACGATGTCCGCCCCGCGCGAGAGGGCCAACCGGTAACAGCTCTTCTGGTTTCCGCCATAGCCCAGATTGTGTTCGTGGCGGTGTACGAACACATTCAGGGATTCGGCCCTGGCCACGGTATCATCGCGACTGCAGTCATCCACCACGATGATATCATCGACGACCTCCCGATCGATCTCGGCGACGGTCTTCTCCAAGGTCTGCGCCGCATTGTAGGCGGGCATCACCACCGTCACTTTCAGTCCGTGAATCATACAAAAGCCTTATCGTCAGTTGCCCGCGACCACGGCATGCACATCGATGACATGCACCTGGCTCATGGGCGTGGTTCGAGGACGGGCCGGATCATAGCGGGCGTGCCAGTGCAGGATATCGCCCTCCACGCGCGCGCCGAATTCCACATCGTGTACGATGGTCG
>CAYRPR010000283.1:0-4051 GCA_964425945.1 uncultured Verrucomicrobiota bacterium
CGCTTTATCGACACATGACATCGTCTCCGCTTAAGCATCCCCGGGCGTCCGGTCGGTGAGCCGCCGCCGGCCACTCGATTACCCGCCGGCTTCGGCCAGGGCCGCCAGCGCGCGGGCGCGCGCCTCGCCGTGATCCACAATGGGGGCGGGATAATCGGCGGGCGGCTGATCGGCAAGCCAGGGTTTATGAACGAGTTTGTCCGGTACGGCCTTGAGTTCCGGAATCCATTTCCGCACGTACGCGCCGCCGGGATCGAACTTCTCGCCCTGCAATACCGGGTTGAATATCCGGAAATAGGGCGCCGCGTCCGCGCCGCAGCCGGCGGTCCACTGCCAGCCCAGCGTGTTGTTCGCCAGGTCGGCGTCCACCAGCGTATCCCAGAACCAGCGCGCCCCAGCCTGCCACGGGATCAGCAGATCCTTCACCAGAAACGACGCGACGATCATCCGAACGCGGTTATGCATCCAGCCGGTGCGCCACAACTCGCGCATGCCGGCGTCCACGATCGGATATCCCGTCATCCCCTCCTGCCACGCCTTCAAGCCGGCCGGGTCCCTACGCCACGGGAAGTCATTGAACTCCTCGCGCAACGGCCTATCCGTCGTATGCGGAAAGTGGAACAACAGATGATACGCGAATTCACGCCAGCCCAGTTCACGAAGGAACGACTCCGCGCCTCGTACCATGCCCGTCCGCGTGTCGCGTGTCGCGGCTTCGTTTACCGCGTGCCAGATCTGTCGCGGCCCGATTTCACCGAAATGCAGATGCGGCGACAAGCGCGACGTGCCCACACGATCCGGCCGGTCGCGCCCGAAACCGTAATTCGCCAACACGTGATCCGTGAACGACGCCAGCGCGCGGCGCGCGCCCATCGCGCCCGGAGTCCAGGCTTCGCCCAGGCCGTCGTCCCACCGTATTTTCGGCAATAGATCGAGCGACTCGATGGATTCCGAACGGGGCCACGCCGTCGGCGCCGGTATATTTCGGGGAACGGACAACACATCACCGGAATATTCCAGCGTCTGGCAATGGTTCCAGAACGGCGTGAAGACCTGGAATGGTTTGCCGGATTTGTTCTGAATGGTCCACGGCTCAAAGAGCAGGGCGCTGTTGAACGACTCGACGACCACGCCGTCGCCGTGCAGGGCGGATTTGAGGCGGGAGTCGCGGGCGATCATAGTCGGCTCGTACATCCGGCTCCAGTACACGGTGTCCGCGCGCGTGGTCCGGATCAGATCACGCAGAACCGTCTCGGCCGGGCCGACACGGAGGATCAGCCGCGAACCCTTTTTCTCCAGCGATTCCGAGAGGGCCGCCAGCGAGTGATGCAACCACCAGCGCGACGCGGCGCCGGGCGTCCACGGCCGCTTTTCTTCCGGCGCCCAGATATACAGCGGAACAACCGGGCGTCGCAGGCGGCAGGCCGCGGCCAGCGCGGCATGATCAGCGAGTCGCAGATCGCGACGGAACCACAGAATGACCGGGCGCGTGCTCATGGATCAAGAATGGACGGATGGACGATCAGGGGCGCGGACGGGAGAAGGATGCCATGAGGGCGGTGGGGCGATGAGATATTCCGTCCGTCCAGTCGTCCACCCGTCCACTCCCATGCCTCACCCTTCCAGTTTCCGGAGTCGCTGTTCGAGTTCGGCCAGCTTCTCCCTCATCTTCGGCACGCGGGCCAGGTGGGCGCGCAGTTTGGCCGCCTTTTCTGCCGGTTCGCCGGGAAATCCGAAAATCTTCGTGCCGGGCGGCACATCCTTGGTTGCGCCCGCCTTGGCCAGGATCACGGCGCCGGCGCCGATTTCCAGATGGCCCGTGGCGCCCGACTGGCCGGCCATGATCGCCCGGGGGCCGAGCGTGGTGCTTCCGGAAATGCCGACCTGCGCCACGATGACCGCGTGGTCGCCGATCACGACGTTGTGGGCGATCTGGACCAAGTTGTCGATCTTGACGCCATTGCCGATGACGGTCTTCCCGAATCGCGCGCGGTCCACGGCCGTATTCGCGCCGATCTCAACATCGTCACCGATCACGACAATGCCGACCTGCGGAATCTTGGTCCGCACGCCGTCCTTGTCCACGCTGTACCCGAAACCGTCACTGCCGATCACCGCGCCATTGTGCAGGATCGCGCGGTCGCCGATCCGGCAGAATTCCCGGATCGAAACATGGGGATGGAACAGACAATCCTTCCCCACGCGCACGCCCTGCCCGATATGAACAAGCGGGTGGATAACGGTCCGGTCGCCGATCACAGCGCCGGACTCCACGACACAGCAGGCGCCGATGCTGACCTGTTGGCCAAGTTGCACGTCGGCGCCGATCACGGCGGAGGGATGCACGCCCGGCGGCGGAGGCGCCGGCGTCTGGATAAACAACTCGACGGCTTGCGCGAACGCCCGGTCCGGATTCTCAACGCGTATCAGCGCGGCGTGGGCGCTCAACGCCGTGTCGCGCCCGACCAGGATGGCGCCGGCGCGCGTCTTTTCCGCAAGCCCCGCGTATTTCGGATTGGCCAGGAATGTAATATCGTGCTCACCCGCCTCGCGCACGCCGGCCACGCCGCGAATGACACGCGACGCATCGCCTTCGCAGGTTCCACCCAGCTTCCCGGCTATCTCGCCGGCGGTCCACTCGGGCGCGGCCATGGATCAGAGTCCTTGTCCCTTGTTCAACAGATCGATAACGGCTGCGGAGATATCCACGCGCGGATCCACATAGAGGACGATCTCGACGGCGTTCAGGCTCTGCCCCGATGAATCAATCACGGCGGTGAAACCCTGATTCCGCGCGTAGTTCGAGATGACGTCCTGGATTTCCGTCACAATCCGCGTACGCATGCGGCGGCCCTGGTCCTCCAGTTGCTTGCGGCGCGAAGTGTCGAAACGCTGCATGCGGCTCTCGAATTCGCGGATGTCGATCAAGAGCTCCTCCGCCTCATTCCGCTTGCGGTTGCGCACCTCTTCGGACAGCGCGGTGTTCTGCGCCTCTTCGCGCGCCTCCGTGAACTTGGCCTGCAGGGCTTCAAACTCCTCGACCAGTTTACGGCGCTCCTCGTTGAACTCCTCGGCCTGCTCCTTCAACTGGGCATCGGCGAGTTTCGTCTTGTAGAACTCGTTGAAGACGCTGTCCAGATCGATGAAGACGATCCGCTGATCCTGGGCCTGGGCGCCGAGCGCCATCATCCCCGTCACGATCGCTGTCGCCAGCGCGAGCCTTGTCCTGATCTTCATACTGCCACTCCTGTTCCTGCTTGTTTCCGGTTGGGTTAGAACACGTAACCGATCATGAAGCTGAACCGCCCGGATTTGCGGTCGTTGAACTCATCGGTCTCCAGCGGCCACGCATAGTCAAAACGAAGCGGGAATCCCGGGATATCAAACCGGATGCCCACGCCGGCCGCCGAATTCAGGTCGCCGGTATCCGCGTCGAAGGCGTCCTCCCAGACCATGCCGATATCGTAGAACCCGGCGAGGCGGATACTGGTATAGACCGGCACGGTGTATTCCGCGCTCAAATACGCGGCGGTTTTTCCACCGATCGGCTCGCCGAACTCATCCTTCGGGCCGACATCGCGGAACCGGAATCCGCGGATGGTCCGCGCGCCGCCGAGGAACAACCGGTCGAAGATCGGTACGCGGTCCGAATCGCCGTATTCCTCCACCGTGGCCGCGTAGCCGCGCAGGCTGAATACATGGCCGAACCACAGGGGAACGAACTGTGACGATCGCGCCTCGAGCAGATACAAATCGGTGTCGCCGCCCAGCGCGCCGCCCGCGAGCGTGGCGGAAACGGACGAACGATTCCCGCGCGTCGGGATGAAGAAATGGTCGCGCGTGTCGCGCGACAGGGTCAGGGTCACCGCGCTCTTGGTGCGGCGCCCCTCTTCGTCGCGGATGATCTGCGACGCGTTGGTCGAGATATTGCGGATCTCAATCTCTTCAAGACTGTAACTCAGGCGCACGCGGCTGTACCGGAACAGCGCGCGGCTCAGGCCGATGCTCCCGCCCATCTTGCGCTGGTCGTAGTCGCTGCTCAGGAACCGCT